>CAZUHZ010000037.1:0-13028 GCA_964620895.1 uncultured Dysgonomonadaceae bacterium
TAAACATTCGGAGATTACAAAAGAGATTATTGGATGTGCAATGGAGACACGGATTACAAATCCGCGCCAGCGTGAATGATGGAGGCACGGATTACAAATCTGCGCCAGCGGTGGAATAATTGATGGGGCAATGAGATGGACAGGTTGCGACCTGTCCCTACAATCGCACAAAATAAAATCATTGTCAGAATTGATGGGAGCGTATAAAAATACAGCATCCCATAAATCATTTAATCATACGAATCAACGGTTCAGACAATTTGAGTAAATAACAATAACCAATCCATAAAACTGGTCAAGTGATATGTTTAACGAGGAATCAAAAAAAATGGGTGGGAGGCATGGATTGGAAATCCGCGCCAGCGGTAGATTGTAAAAGGGCACGGATAAATATCCGCACCAGCCATGTAATTCGTAGATTATGTTTGTATGTAGCATTCATTCAAATACAGCGGTGCGATTAACCTTGGTTAATTGTTCTGCCTCTAATCATGCGTCACCTTTGTAGATAATAGCTGAGAGCATGTATTTATTACATAATAAAATAAAAACATAGTGTTGTTGAATAAATTTTTTGTTACTTTGCAGATTAATTTACGGAAAGTTCTGTGTTTATCGTAAAATTGTTTTTTACACAATCAATTTGAATGGCCAAAAAGCATAAAATAAGCAGAATTGCTCTTCTCAATGCCAAAATAACATCTATTGTAAGTGTTACTTTGGTTTTATTACTAATGGGGCTAACTGTTCTCACTTTTTTTGTAGGACAAGGTATATCGTCTTATGTAAAAGAGAACATGAGTTTTAGTGTGATGCTAAGCGAGGATGTGAGCGAAGTGCAGATAAGCAACCTGAGAAAACAACTGGATGGGATGCATTTTGTGAAATCGTCGCTCTTTATTAGCAAAGAGGAGGCAAAAGAGCAGTTGATTGAAGATTTGGGCGAAGATCCCGAAGAGCTGTTGGGCTTTAATCCTGCTACCGATTGTATAGAGATATATTTGCACTCTGACTATGCCAACTCTGATAGCTTGACTTTTGTGTCGAAACAGATAAAGGCTCAAACCAATGTAGAAGATCTGCTATACAGGCAAGAGGCACTTGATTTGGTAAACAACAACTTGACGAAGATAAGCACCATTCTATTGCTTCTATCGCTTGTGTTGCTCTTTATATCGTTTACACTGATAAGAAACACCATTAGACTGAGCATCTACTCTAAGCGATTTATAATAAACACAATGCGACTGGTGGGAGCAACCAATGCTTTTATAAGGAAGCCTTTTATAATAAGGAATATTGTGGATGGTGTATTTGCTGCACTGATAGCCAATGTGCTTATAATGGGGATACTCTATTATATGGCGCAGCAGTATGCCGATTTTCGGAGTATATTGCAGACCAATGATTTAATTTATGTGTTTGCATCTGTTATTGTGTTGGGTATTGTGATTACTTATTTGTCCACTATATTTGCTGTGAATCATTATTTACGAATGAAGACAAATCATTTGTACTATATCTAAAAATATAAACGAAAACTACGCTTTGAAAATGTCTGCAAAAAAACAAACTAATAAAAAAATAAATACAATGATGACGAGAAGTTTTGCGTTGAGCAAGATTAATTTTATCATTATTGGTGTTGCTGTGCTGATAATCATTACTGGATTTCTACTGATGACGGGTCCTGGAACGACTGTGGAGGGTGGATTTGAACCTGACATATTTAGCGTTCGCAGAATAAAAGTTGCTCCGCTTGTTTGCTTTATTGGCTTTTTGGTGATGATAGTTGGGATTTTGTTTCCCGACAAAAAGCTAAAGCAGGACAATTTAACACAAAACGAAGAGTAGCGCTTACTCATTCACCACGTTTGTACGCACTCCTTTTTTTATATTCCATTTTATATTTTATTTTAAATGAGTTTATTTGAGACAATTATTATATCCATTGTTGAAGGGTTAACCGAATTCTTACCTGTTTCTTCTACTGGTCATATGATAATATCGCAAGCCCTATTGGGTGTAGAGAGTACTGAGTTTGTAAAGGCATTTACGGTAAACATTCAGTTTGGGGCAATACTTTCGGTGATTGTGTTGTATTGGAAACGTTTTTTTCAATCATGGGACTTTTATTATAAGCTATTGATAGCTTTTTTGCCTGCTGCAATTATTGGTTTGCTTTTTATCGATTATATTGATGCGCTGCTCGAAAGCGTATTGGTTGTAGCCATTATGTTAGTGATGGGTGGTGTGTTTATGCTATTTGTGGATAAATGGTTTAAAAAAACCACTGTGAACCAAGCGGTAGGGTGGAAGCGTGCCTTGATAATTGGTTTCTGGCAATGTATTGCCATGATTCCTGGTGTATCGCGTTCGATGGCAACAATTGTAGGAGGAATGTCAACTAAACTGACACGTAAGAATGCTGCCGAGTTTTCGTTTTTCTTAGCTGTGCCTACTATGGCAGCAGCAGGAGGATACAAGTTGTTGAAACTCTTGCTCGACCCATCTGGCGTAGCCATGTTGCAGGAAAATTTGATGACGCTGCTTATTGGTAATGTGGTGGCTTTTGTTGTGGCAATGGGTGCCATTAAGTTCTTCATAGAATTTCTTACCCGTCATGGGTTTAAAGCTTTTGGGTATTATCGTATAATAGTGGGTGGCATATTGCTATCACTTATTTTTAGTGGTGTTGATTTAAGTAATATGTTATGATGGACTTTATAGAAGGGGAAATTCTTTATATTGATAAACCTCTCAATTGGACCTCGTTTCGATTGGTGAAAGTGGTAAGAGGAAAACTGCGCGAAAGGCTGAATCTGAAAAAACTAAAAGTTGGTCATGCTGGCACACTTGATCCTCTTGCAACAGGGGTGATGGTTGTGTGTACAGGAAAGAAGACAAAGCAGATAGAGCGTTTGCAAGCGGGTGTGAAAGAGTATGTAGCCACTATAAAGCTGGGAGCAACTACGCCATCGTTTGATTTGGAGACGGAGGTTGATGCTGAATATCCAACAGATCACATCACGCAGGAGATGGTGCTCGAAACCCTGAAAAAGTTTGTAGGCGAGATACAACAAATACCCCCCAACTTTTCGGCTGTGAAAGTAAATGGCAAAAGGGCTTACGATTTGGCACGAAAAGATGTGAAGTTTGAACTAAAACCCAAATTATTGGTTATAGATAGCATAGCTTTAGATAAATACGACTTACCCTACATAACTGTTTCGATTGTTTGTAGCAAGGGAACCTATATAAGAGCTTTGGCTCGAGATATTGGTACGAGCTTACAATCGGGTGGACATTTAACATCGCTTGTTAGAACACGTGTAGGCGATGCAACACTGGAGAAGTGTTTGCGTGTTGATGAATTAGATGCTTTCTTTGCTGAAAACATCTAGGTATTCTATTTTTTTATAAAAAAACAATATTACAATATATATATGAAATTATCTCAGTTTAAATTTGAATTGCCAGAAGAGCTTTTGGCAAAACACCCTATGAAACATAGGGATGAATCAAGATTAATGGTTGTTCATAAGGATTCTGATAAAATTGAACACAAACAGTTTAAAGATATTCTGGATTATTACGATGAAAAAGATTTTTTTATCTTCAATAATACACGTGTATTCCCCGCTCGTTTGTTTGGACACAAAGAGAAGACAAATGCCGATATTGAGGTGTTTCTTCTGAGAGAATTGAATCCTTCGCAACACTTGTGGGATGTATTGGTAAATCCTGCACGAAAAATAAGGATTGGCAATAAACTATTTTTTGGTGAAAACGAAGAGTTGGTCGCAGAAGTGATTGACAATACAACGTCGCGCGGGCGCACAGTGAGGTTTTTATTTGATGGGCCATATGAAGAGTTTAAACGCTTGCTACACCTGATAGGCGATACACCTATACCTGACTATATGGACAGAATGGCTGAGCCAGAAGATTTGGAAAGATATCAGAACATATTTGCTGAAAATGAAGGGGCTGTGGTTGCTCCAGCAGCAGGATTGCACTTTAGTAGAGAATTGATGAAGCGAATGCAAATAAAGGGTATTGAGTACGATTTCCTGACTATTCACAATGGATTAGGTGCATACAGAGATATTGATGTAGAAGATTTGACAAAGCATAAAATTGACTCAGAAGAAATAATAGTTACTGAAGGGTTTTGTAAAAATGCAAATAAAGCAAAAGATAGGGGTTCTAAGATATGCGTTGTAGGCACTGCAACAATGCGTGCTGTTGAAACAGTTGTTAGTACCGATGGACACTTGAAGCCACGACAAGGATGGACAAATAGGTTTATATTTCCTCCTCATGAGTTTTTGTTTGCCGACTCGATGATTACCAATTTCAATATGCCGTACTCTACTTTGCTAATGATGACAGCAGCTTTTGGTGGGTACGATAAAATAATGGATGCGTATCAATTGGCTGTAAAAAAGAAATATCGATTTGGTGCTTATGGTGATGCATTGCTAATAATATAGTTTTTTTGCACGAAAAATTGTATGAACAATAAACATAAAACTGTTTTCTCTCCTGTATATTTGGGTCTTGGAACCAACTTGGGCAAAAGGGAGGAGAATATGAAAACAGCTTTAAAGAAGATTGAAAAGCAGATTGGGGAAATTATTTCCCAGTCTGCTTTTTATAATTCTGAGCCTTTTGGTTTTGCGTCAAACAACCCCTTTTTGAATTGTGCGATAGCGGTAAATACTAACTTATCGCCCATAGAACTGCTTACTACTACTCAATCAATAGAAAGGGAAATGGGGCGCACAGAGAAAACAGACGCATCGGGATATAGCGACCGCATAATTGATATCGATATTCTGTTTTACAGTTATCAGCTAGTTGACGATGCTCCACAACTTGTTATACCACATCCGCAGATACAAAAGCGCCACTTTGTACTAGAGCCTTTGGCTGAAATTGCTTCCAACTTTGTACATCCTGTTTTGAACAAAACAATAGGTCAACTATTGGATGAATTATAATTTGTGCATCAGTTTTATCTACCCGTTTTTTCTACAAGGGGAAGCGCTTTATGCTGACTATTTGTTTGCACAACTTAGAAAGTATTACCAATTTTGTAGATTTTACTTATAAGTTACGCATAGATTGTACCTAACTAACAATTAATCTACTGCTAAGCTCGTACATATTAAAGGTATGTGAAGATTTAGCAATCCTCTTACTATAATTGAGGTATTGGGACATTTTAAAGCTAAAATCATTTTATGAGAAGATTATATATACTGTTCTTCGTTGGTTTATGGAGTGTAGTGATTTGGGCACAACAGGCCGATGATCGTATAAATGAGACTGTCTATCAGATAAAAGGTAGCTTGAAGGATGCTGAAAGTGGTCAGATTATTGATTTTGCTGATGTTTTATTGTTCAAATTAGGCGATACAAAACATCCATTTCAAACCTTCCCCAACAACAGGGGGCGATTTGTTTTTGAAAAGGTGTCAAACGGTAGTTATACTTTAATGGTTCGTCTTGTTGGGTATGATATATTTACTAGCAAGGAGTTGAAAATAACGAACAACTCGCAAGTTGATTTAGGCAACATTTTTCTTAAACCTCTGGAAGTTGGACTTGCCGAGGTAGAAGTTATTGCCGAAAAACGGCAAATAGTCTATAAACTAGATAAGAAAGTAGTAGAGGCCTCTTCAAACATAATGGGAAGTAGTGGTTCTGCTGTAGATATATTAGAGAACACTCCATCTATCCGAGTGGATGTAGCTGGGGAAGTTTCTTTCAGAGGAAGTAGTGGTTTCATGGTTTATGTGGATGGAAAGCCAAGTGCATTTAGTGGAACACAAGCATTGGAGCAAGTTCCTGCTCTTCAAATAGAGAACATTGAGATAATTACAACTCCTTCGGCTAAACATGATACAGAAGGTGACGTAGGGATTATTAATATTATCACTAAAAAACACTCTCTGAAAGGTTTGAGCGGGATGGTAAATCTTTCTGGAAATACGTGGAAGAGTCATCGAGTTGATTTTTTATTAAATCAACAGAATAGTCGTTCTCGTTGGTATTTTGGTGGGCAATGGTCAGAGAGGTTAAGAAAAAATGATTTTGAACAGAGTAAAACTACATTTAAAGAGGGTGAAACCATTGCACTAAACGCTAAGGGTCCGCATACAGATAATACATTTAATTATTCTCTGAAGGGTGGTTGGAGCTTAGAGTTGCCAAAAACAACCATTGAGATTGATGGTGAAGGAGGGCATGGAGGACGTAGTCATGAAGGCGATCTAATATATAACGAAACACATACTATAAAGGGTGAAACTCCTTTCTCTGTGCTTTATAATAATAAAAATGATTTTGAGAATACTGAAGATTTTGGTTTGGGCAACATAGCTGTTAAGCATCGTTTTGATGATAATGGACATCAATTATCAGCTTCAGTTTATTATAAACACGGAGGTAACTCTTTGGAGTTTTCTTTTAATGACTTGAATGACATGGAGGGAAATCGCCAAAAAGGAGTGCGATACTATGAGGCAGAGTACAGAAATACATTGCGTGGCAATGTGGACTATGTGCTGCCTTTGAGTAATAAAGGAAAACTGGAAACGGGATATCAGTATTTTTCGTACATGGAGGATGGAGATTATGAATTGGAGTGGTGGAATCCTGAAACGAAACATTTCGAGAAGCAGGTTGATGCTTACAATACGTTTCTCTTTAAAGAGGCACTGAATTCTGTTTATGCTATTTTGTCAGGTGGATGGGGTCAAATTGAGTCGCAGGCGGGCTTGCGTGGTGAGCACACACACATGAAGTTGGATTCATCCATCCCAGGAGCGAGTCGTTCACACAAAAGGTTTGAGGTCTTCCCATCTGTTCATGTGGGATACAACTTCCCGCATCAACAAAGGTTGTTGCTTGCTTACTCTTATCGCACTACACGTCCACAGCTTTGGTTTATGGAGCCCTACATAACTTATAATGATTTTTACTCGGCAGTGATTGGCAATCCGGATATTCGTCCAGAATACATCAATTCGTTTGAGATGAATTATCGTAAAATTTTTGATGAGAATACAGTTTCTGCAACTGTGTTTCATCGTTCTAGAAAAGATAAGATAGAGCGTTTGCGCATTCCTTTTGAAAAAGGTGTGACATTGGACTCGATGGCAAATGTGGGGCACGACTATTCAACAGGTCTTGAACTAAGCCTAACGCTACATCCAATGAAGAGTTGGAACACAGCGCTGAATGGCAATGTGTACCACTACAAAGTGAAGAATAAGATTACTGCTGGTGAGAAAAATGAATCTAGCACTAATTATGATTTTCTTTGGAATAATTTATTCACATTAGGTAAATATACACGTTTGCAAGTAGATGGCAGTTTTGTAGGTCCTTCGTTAACAACACAGGGAAAAACTAGTGCATACTGGTATGCGAATGTAGCAATTAGACAACAATTATTGAATAGAAAACTAACGGCTGCGTTAGCTTTTAGAGATATTTTCCAATCTGCTCGTTTTGTGAGCGACATTCAAACAGTTGATTTACTAACACATACAAGGATAAAACCGAAGTACCCTCAAATTATGCTGACCCTGAGCTACACATTTAATAATTTCAAAGGAAAAGCTTCTGAGGAGAAAGAAAAAAGAAACGATATGTTTGAAGGGGTGCAACATTAAAATTATCTTATCAAGATTGATAGATTGTTTCTACAAAAACTTTGGGTAATTTCCTTATTTATTGTGAAATTATAAGTCTGCTTTTTTGGAGAAGAATCAAACATTAATTATCTTGTATTTTACAAATATTTGGAACCAAATATAAGAGCCTAACTTGCAGAATTACTATATACTCACTAACTGTATAAGTCTATGATTTTTTTTAATTTTCTGAAAAAGTACAACATAGGATATGCCCTAAGTGGCGGTGGAGCAAAAGGATTTGCTCATTTGGGTGCAATAAAAGCATTAGAGGAACGAAAACTAAAGCCCGACATTATTGCAGGCACAAGTGCTGGCGCATTGGCGGGAGTTTTTTATGCAGATGGATACTCGCCCGATGAAGTGGTTGATATGTTTAGAAACACCAAGTTTAAACAGTTTGTTGAGCTTACTCTTCCCACAAGTGGTTTGTTTCGTCCAACAGGATTAAATAGTTTTTTGAAAAAAAACTTACGTGCGAAAACATTTGAACAACTACAAATTCCTTTTACAGCAGTGGCAACTGACTGGGAAAAAGGAAAGTATGTTGCTTTTTCAGAGGGTGATAATCTTGTTGAAGCAGTGGTTGCTTCATGTTGCGTGCCTCTTATTTTTTCTCCTGTTAAAATTGACGGAAGGTACTATGTAGATGGCGGTCTCTTCAAAAACTTGCCTGCTTCAATTATTAGAGAAAAATGCAACGTCCTTTTTGGGGTAAATGTAACTATGATTATGCCACCAGAAGACAAGAACAATTTGAAATATTTTGCAGAAAGAACTTTTACAATGATGGCAACATCAAACACGCTGCCTGATAAAAAATTGTGCAACGTGTTGATTGAAACAGAAGGGCTAAATAAATATTGGATGTTCGACCTTTCGCACACCGATGCTATTGTTGAAGAAGGGTACAAAGCATCAGTTAGAAAACTAAATGAGAGAAAATCGACAAGTTCTATCCTCAGAGCAAAACGTTTTGAGCTGTTAGACTTCAAAAAATAAATATGGAAAAGAAAAAAATAATAATATATCAAGTACTCCCCAGATTGTTTGGCAATAAAACAGGCAAAAACAAGTATAATGGGAGCATTTCTGAAAATGGTTGTGGTAAGTTTAATCAGTTTACCAATAGGGCATTGAGCGATATAAAAAATATGGGGTTCACCCATATCTGGTACACAGGAGTGCTTGCACATGCATCTAAAACAGACTACACAAAGTATGGAATACCTATACAACATCCCGAAATTATAAAAGGGAATGCTGGTTCGCCTTATGCTATTAGAGACTACTACGATGTAGATCCTGACTTGGCTGTGAATGTTGAAAACAGGATGAAAGAGTTTGAAAACTTGGTGACAAGAACGCACAAAAATGACATGAAAGTAATAATTGACTTTGTGCCCAATCATTTGGCGCGCGACTATAAGTCAGTAATGAAACCCAAAGATGTTTCAGAATTTGGAGCTAACGATGATTCGTCGGTGCACTTCTCTCCTAGCAACAACTATTATTACATGCCTGATAAGAAGCTAGATTTAAGTCTATTGCCCATTAAAGATGAAGTAAGAAATTATAGTGAAAACCCTGCCAAGGTAACAGGAAATAACTCTTTCACCCACCAACCATCGAAATATGATTGGTACGAAACTGTGAAGCTAAACTACGGAGTAGATTATTTGAATGGGAGTAAACATCACTTTTCGCCAGTACCCGATACTTGGTGTAAAATGAAGGATATTTTGCTGTTTTGGGCAGAGAAAAAAGTAGATGCTTTTAGATGTGATATGGCTGAGATGGTGCCATTGGAATTTTGGAAATGGGTGATTCCGGCTGTGAAAAATGAATATCCCGAAACTCTATTTATTGCAGAAATATACAACAAGGATGCTTACTGGGATTTTTTATCGACTAATGCTTTCGACTATCTCTACGATAAAGTAGGCTTGTATGATGTGATTAGAGATGTAGCATCTGGACATCGTCCTTCATCTGATATAGCATTTACATTGAATGAGGTAGGGGATATACAGTCGAAAATGCTCAACTTTGTCGAAAATCACGACGAACAACGATTGGCATCTGATGCGTTTTTGGGCGATGCCCAAAAGGGAACTGCAGCAATGATTTTGACAGCAACCATCAATACAAATCCTATTATGGTTTATTTTGGTCAAGAGTTGGGCGAAAAAGGAATGGATGAAGAAGGATTTAGCGGAAAAGATGGACGGACAACGATATTTGATTATTGGTCGATAGACAAAATTGTTCGCTGGAACAACAGTGGCAGGTGGAATACGGATAGATTGACAGATGAAGAGAAAAAACTGAAAGCCCAATATGCTACTTTACTTCAACTTTGCAACAAGGAGAAAGCCATTAGTCAAGGCAAGTTTTATGATTTGATGTACGCTAATTATGATAACGTAGCATTCAATTCTACTAAGAAATACGCTTTTCTGAGAGGGGATGGAAAAAGTCTCTTTTTGGTGGTAGTTAACTTTAATGACTGTGAATCTGCAGTAAAAGTGAACATACCCGACGATGCTTTTACTTTTTTCAAAACCGAAATGAAAAAGATTGAAAAAGCAACTCCTATGCTCAATGGCCATACATCGGCTATAACGTTCAGTGGCACTGGTATGTTTGAGGTAGAATTAGCTGCTTATTCAGGAGAAATTTACAGATTGCACTAAAATATATATTTTAATTAAAGCGATAATTTTTGTACATTTGTCGCAACAAATTCACTTGTCTATAAACCAATCAAATTGGAATTCAATTTTTAATAAACATTTAAAATAAAATGCAGGAAAAGCCCTTCAAAATTTTCGCTGGTACTAATTCTCGGTATTTTGCCGAGAAGGTTTGCAAAAGTCTGGACTGTCAATTAGGAAGCATGGATATTCAACACTTTGCCGATGGTGAATTTTCAGTGTCGTATGAGGAATCTATTAGAGGACGAGAAGTTTTTCTTATTCAATCTACTTTTCCCAATTCAGACAATTTAATGGAGTTGTTGCTAATGGTAGATGCTGCAAAGCGTGCATCTGCCAAATCTATTGTTGCTGTAATTCCATATTTTGGCTGGGCTCGTCAAGACCGCAAAGATAAGCCCAGAGTGGCTATTGGGGCAAAATTAATAGCCAATATACTTAGCACTGCAGGTATCGACCGATTGATAACTATGGACTTGCATGCCGACCAAATTCAGGGTTTCTTTGATGTTCCTGTCGATCACTTATATGCCTCGGGGGTATTTATTGATTATTTACGCAGCTTGAATCTTGAAAACCTAGTATTGGCTACACCCGATGTGGGTGGAACAAAGCGCGCTAGTGCTTATGCTAAGTTTTTGGAAGTGCCAATGGTAATTTGCTACAAATTGAGAAAAAAAGCAAATGTTATTTCCGATATGCAAGTGCTTGGGGATGTTGAAGGTATGGACATATTGCTGGTTGATGATATTGTAGATACAGCAGGTACTATAACTAAAGCTGCAGAGCTGATGATGAAAAATGGCGCAAACTCTGTAAGGGCTATTGCAAGTCATGCAGTAATGTCAGATCCTGCCACTCAACGTGTAGATGAGTCTGCTTTGACTGAAATGATTTTTACAGATAGCATACCATTTACAAAAAACAGCTCAAAAGTGAAAATACTATCAGTTGCTGATATGTTTGCTGATTCAATTCAAAGAGTTTGCAACAACGAATCTATCAGCTCGCTCTATGTTATTTAGTGTAGCAATCTAATCAAAGAGTAAAGATTGTTTTACAAGCTATATAAAACTAATTGAGGGTTTGAAGCACACGCTTCAAACCCTCAATTTATATATACAATTATCGGATAATTTAGCTCTGTTTATAATTTAGACTTAATTTCTTTCATCAAGCCTTTGGCTGCATCCTCTAATAAATCCATAACAAAATTGAATCCATCATCACCTCCATAATAGGGGTCTGGTACGTGGTCTTGATCTGAGAAGTCGATTGAAAAATCGGTCATCCGATGTATCTTATCAACATCCTCTTGTGTGATAGCTAGTTTTTTTACATTGTTGTAATTGTTAGTATCCATTACAATGATGTAGTCAAATTTTTCAAAATCGGACGATCTGAATGTGCGAGCGGTACTGTTAAAATTGTAACCCCGCTTTGAGCCATGCTGTTGCATTCGTTCGTCAGGCAATCTACCTTCATGCCAATTAGATGTGCCAGCAGAATCTATAAAAACTCTGTCGTCAAGTTTTTCTTCTTTAATCATCTTTTTCATAATTCCCTCGGCAGCTGGAGAGCGGCAAATATTGCCAAGGCAAACAAATAGTAGGTTTATATTTTTACTTTTCATATTGTTTTATTTTTATGGTTGTTTAATAATTTAATTGCATCAATCTGTTATGATGGTGAATACAATATACAAATATAACAATTTAAAATCAAACGCTCGTATTTTAGTTTAAAGTAGGCAGATAAATGGGTGTAAGTTAAATCATTATTAGCTTGTTTTATAAGAGGTGAAATATCTTTAGGCAATTCTAAATATAATCGATGTTTCTGTGTGTGAGAATTAATAGTTACCTTTGTTGCTTTGTTTATGGACATTGTGCATAGATAACAGTAAAGAACGCAAGGTTTAAATTTAGCGCTTCAATGGAATACAGAAATAAATTAAACAACTCACAACAGCCACAACCACAATGTAAAGAGCTTTTTCTTTCTGAAAAAGAAGTTCGCTTAGAATTGAAGAAAAGTAGAATTGTGAGAATGCTTTATATATTGGGAGGTTCTATCTCTTTGGGCTTGGGAGTAATAGGCATCTTTGTACCTGGTCTTCCCACTACACCTTTTGTGCTATTATCTGCTGCATTGTATGCAAAAAGCTCTGAAAAACTATACAATTGGTTGTTAGAAAACAAGTATCTAGGACCTCGTATCAAAACCTACCAACGACAAAAAGGTGTAACCTTGAAGGGTAAGTATAGAATTATTGCACTGATGATGACAATGGTGCTTATCTCATCTTTCTTAATTGTAAAGATATTAACTGTTAGAGTTATTATTATTTCAGCAGGTGTAATTGGAGCAATAGTGGTTAGGTTTTTTGTTCCAACTGCAATGGAAGAATAGAGTAGGGGGGCTCCTACAAGCTGTTTGAGATAAACCTAGTACTACGGAGATCTCCCGCAAGCTGTTTGGAATAAACCTAGTACTACGGAGAGTCCCCACAAGCTGTTTGGAATAAAGCTAGTGCTACGGAGAGCTCCCACAAGCTGTTTGGAATAAAGCTAGTGCTACGGTGAGCTCCCACAAGCTGTTT
>CAZUHZ010000037.1:13128-14469 GCA_964620895.1 uncultured Dysgonomonadaceae bacterium
CCCACAAGCTGTTTGGAATAAAGCTAGTGCTACGGTGAGCTCCCACAAGCTGTTTGGGATAAAGCTAGTGCTACGGTGAGCTCCCACAAGCTGTTTGGGATGAAGCTAGTACTACGGAGAGTCCCCACAAGTTGTTTGGGATGAAGCTAGTGCTACGGAGAGTCCCCACACATTGTTTGTACCAATCGAATTAATCTATTTTGTAATAGGCAAAATAGTGTTTTTCCACCTTTTTTGACAATAAGTCAATGTTAAGCATATCTGAAGCTTCGGATATATCTCTAATTGATTCGTCTCGATAGAGAATATCTATGCTGTCATCATTTTCGTTGTACATATCGGTAGTAATGACATCAGACGAAACAAAATAACGTGCTTCGTGTTCAGATATTTTAAAATAATCCATCAACAAGTTGATATGTTGCTCTAATTTATAGCTAGCATGGGGCTTGTGGCTTATTTCTATCTTAAACAGTTTTCTATTAATAAGAGCTTTGCTCAATGTAGAAAGCACTATATCGTTATACGTACTCCATACTTTTAGGGCTGACCAAATATCGTTATCATCCAAATCTAGAAACAGATTCAACACTTCTGGATTTTCTCTAAAATCTTCCTCAGTAGCATCGTGGTTCAGAAAATAACTAAGGGATGGCGAAGCAAATAAGTCTTTTCCATTTTGAGCTAACTCTTTAGCTCTCATAAGTGTATTGACTAATGTTTTTTCTGCGGCTACTGCTGTTTTATGCAAATATACTTGCCAATACATCAATCGACGCGAAGTGAGAAAATTTTCGATAGAGTAGATTCCTTTCGATTCTATTACTAATTTGTCGTTTCTCACATCCATCATTTTGATAATCCGTGCTGAGCCAATATTACCTTCTGTCACTCCTGTAAAATAACTGTCGCGACGTAGATAATCCAACCTATCGACATCTAGTTGTCCACTAACCAATTGGTGTAGAAAATGCTTTGGATACTCATCTTTGAATATCGATAAACATATTTCGAGCTGATTGTCCCACTCTTTGTTCAACCGCTCCATCAGTAACAGAGAAATTGTTTCATGTCTAACTTTAGTAACTAAAGTATGCTCTAATACATGTGAAAAGGGTCCATGACCAATATCATGCAAAAGGATGCAAGATAGTGCTCCTACATATTCCTCTTCGGTGATAATATTGTTTTTCTGTTGAAGTTGATGTAGCGCTTCACCCATAAGATACATAGCTCCTATAGAATGATGAAATCTGGTGTGTTGTGCTCCTGGATATACAAAGGCTGCAAGGCCAAGTTGGCGAATTCTATTGAGTCGTTGAAGGAATGGATGTTGAATTA
>CAZUHZ010000038.1:0-4797 GCA_964620895.1 uncultured Dysgonomonadaceae bacterium
AGAGTGCTTGATGAATATAATCAACCCTGCGGTCGTGCTTGCTTTCTAGTTTATCTAAAATGTCTGTATCGAATATAAATATGGGCAACACAGGGTGCTCTGACTGCAAAGCATGGTATAAACCTACATTATCTTCTAAGCGTAAATCGCGTCTAAACCAAAATAGGGAGATTTTATTTTTCATTCTCAAAGGGACTTTTTTTGTTGTGTTCTACCCATATCAGTTTAGAGGTGTCGTAACCAACTTCTTGTGCTATCTTAAGATATTCAGCTTTAATATCTTCAGGAATTGACTTTTCTCTTGACAAAATCCATAAATAGTCGAGGTTTTTACCGGCAACTAAAGCATATTTATAATCACTGTCCAATGCAATTACATTGTAGCCAGAGTAGAATGGACCAAAGAAACTCACTTTTAATGCAGCACTGTTTTTGTCGTCTCTAAATTTTGCTACTCCCTCAGCCGATACCCACTCTTCTTTTTTATAATTGTATCCACTGTTCAGAACAGTTACATTGTTCTTCTCGTTTAGGCTATATTGAGCCATAACATTATTCATGTCTTTCTCGAAGCGAAAGTCAAATCGAGCTATTTCATACCAACTACCCAAGTATTTGTTGAGGTTGAAGTTTTGTACGGGAGTTGCGTTTTTTGGTATCGATGCGCCACACGAAGTGATAAGCGTAGCAACGCCTACAATTATGATTGCGCCTAACAATAGTTTGATTTTCATTTTTTATTTGTTGTTTTGATTGAATTTCTTTTCTAGAAACTGATACCGATAGTTAAATATCGACTCCAGTTTTTTCTTTACAAACAGCTGATGAGCTATAGTTCCTATAAAACCAAAAGGCAATTCATAGTCCACCGTATCTTTAACTAAAACACCATTATCATTGGTTTCAAGTTCGTGAAAATGATTCCAATATTTGTAGGGCCCTTTTGCCTGAAGGTCGGTAAAGCTTTTTTGATACTCTACCTGAGTTATTAAAGTTTTCCATTTCATGGGTATTCGCAGAATAGGAGAAACTGTGTAGCCAATTTCCATTCCTTCGTAAATAGGTTGGTCGCCTAAATCAGATGTTACTGTAAATGCCATATCTTTAGGAGTTATTTTTGAGAGATTGTGGGGAGATGAGAAAAACTTCCAAGCTGTTTCTATATCGCAATTCAATTGCTGCTCTTTGTGTAATTGATATCTCATAAACTATTCTAGTTAAATGTTGGGATTAGCTTCTTTAACATAACAGCTAACGGTCTGTTTTGTTGATGTGTTTCTAAGAAAGAACCTGCATCAATAGTAAAAGTATGTGTTTTAATTCTATTTGCCAATTACAATCATACCTATTATAGGTCTTAGACATAAAAAATGGATAGACACCGTAGAAATGCAATTCACCTCTCTGTTTTCATTTCGCCCGTCGTATATTGGGCTTTTAGGTAATTGTTTTAATTTCCACAACGGTGTATTTGAAGTTTATGTCACTGTTTGTATTTCCTCAATCGTAGATTCGAGTTTCATCTCATTTTCTAATTTCTACGACGGTAGATTTGAGTTTTATGCTTTGCTTGCGGAATCCTATAGGGTGGGTCTGAATTATATGTCATGATTACGGAATTATAAACGAAAGATTTGAATATCATATCATGATTGTAGTTTTGCCTGTGATCCAGTAACTTGCATCAATAAAATATTCTAAAACAGCACTCAAGCTAAAGCATTAAAAAAACTGAGCGATTGTATTTTACCATACAAATCACTCAGTTTTAAATATTTAGAGTATAACGTATTAAATCACTTGCTTTAAAATAACACCGCTAAGTTTCAATTTAGCTAACTGTTTTGCTTCAGCATACTCTTCCATAATTTCGTTGATGGTCTCTTTCACCGTCATTATCTTTTCGGCTAGGTAGGCTTTGCTTCCAGCAAACGAGAAACCTTCGTCCATATTTCCTTGTGCAGCATTAAATAGAGCTGATGCTATGCAGAAAGGTGCTTTTTTGTAGTCGCAAGTTTTTAAGCATTTCCAAGGACATTTTATTGGCATTGTTTCTCCAGCTTGTATCTTCCTTACAAACTGATTGGAGATTACTCTTCCTGGCAAACCAACAGGGCTATCAATTAATGTGATATCCTTGGCTGTAGCACGTATATAGTTTTGCTTGAATTCTTCAGAAACATCACATTCGTGAGTAGTTACAAAACGGGTTCCCATTTTTACAGCGCTTGCTCCTGCTTCCATTATATCATACATATCACTGCCTGTATAAACCCCACCAGCAGCAATTACTGGAATTTCAATATTGAACTGCTTTTCGAATGGCTTGATTGCAGCAACAGTCTCCTTTATTAATATATCAAGAGGTTTTTGATCACCTAGTAGCTCTTCTTTTTTGAAGCCAACATGCCCACCACACTTAGGACCTTCAACCACTACAGCATCGGGAACACGGTTGTATTTATTGGCCCAATATTTGAACATTACTTGTGCTGCACGAGCTGTGGATACCTTAGGAACAAACTTGGTTGTACAACCTTCAGGCATTTCTGGTTTTTTCAAGAAAAGTCCAGCTCCTATAAATATTACATCTACGTTTTCTTCTAATGCAATTTGGAGCAAATCGTCGAAGTCAGTTATTGCCATCATTATGTTGACACCAATAACACCGTCAGATTTCTCACGTGCTTTTCTTATCTCTTTGGTTAGAGCTATCTTGTTAGATGCGCGAAATTTTTTTCTGTAGTTGGGCTCTAGCATACCAATACCTACAGCAGATATAACTCCTATACCTCCTTCGTTGGCAACAGCGGACGCTAAACCTGAAAGCGAAACGCATATTCCCATTCCACCTTGTATGATGGGTAGTTTTGGGATTAGCCCACCTATATTTAATGTTTTCATTTTGAGTAGTCTTTTATTTGTATTTGAGATTATATCAAAAAGTAATCTCTTGCTTTTTCTGTTGTATTGTTATTAATAATCAAATGTACAACTAGCAGTCGTCTTTTATGGACATTATCGTAATAAAAAACCCTTTTTAAAGAGAAAGTTATAGAATATTGTTCAACTTAGCATTTGTTTTGCTTACATTTTGCTGCCAATAGATTAACAAAGAGCACATAGAGTTTGTTGCAATATTTACCTAATTAACAGAATAAAAGGCTCAAAATGAGGTGTTTTAACAGTTGTGGAGTAAATATACTCCCTTATGAAATGCAATTATCAACCTAGTGCTAAGTTCAATTTAGAAGTGCAACACTTTTCTTTGTCGAAAAGAAGAAAATTACTACATTTACCAATTCTATAAAGGAGAAGTGTATAATGAACGATAACGAAAAGGGAGTTGTAAAGAAAATGATAACTTTGTATTGCAACTCCAACCATAATACAAAAGATGAATTGTGTAAGAGTTGTAGTGAGTTAAACCAATACGCTTTTGAACGATTGGAGCGTTGCCCTTTTGGCGAAGAGAAGCCTACTTGTGGTAGCTGTTCTATACATTGCTATAAGCCTGACATGAAAGCGCAAATCAAAAAAGTGATGCGATTTTCGGGTCCTCGTATGTTATTAGTGAGCCCCATCTATACAATACGCCATTTTTATAAAGAGTATAAACGGAAAAGACTTTATTCTTAACCAATAAGAAGCTTATAGCTATTTACTGTAAAATTTAGAATATTACAACCATGTCAATTATAAAAAAAGATACTGTTTTATCAGAGCTTCTTGCTCAACATCATATATTGATTCCTATCGTAAACAGATTTGGAATTAAATTGGGGGTAGGAGATAGAACTATCGAAGATATTTGCGATGAACAAGAGTTGGATCTAGATTTTATTTTAGTGATTCTGAACGTCTATTTAGACGAAAATTATATCTCAGAGACAAAGCTAGCTCAATTTGATTTAGAGCCAATAGCCAATTACTTCAACGAAACAATACAGAATTATCTGCACTCTTTAGTGCCTAACATCGAGAAGCATTTACATGCTTTTATTGCGTTAAGCGATTCTAACAACGAAGAGCTTAAAGCATTGCAAAGGGTGTTTTTCCAGTTCAAAGAAGAACTTGTGGAACACTTAGAAAAAGGGTTAGAGCACACCGGACCATATCCACATGAGTTGTTGCGTGATATAAAAAGCATTTTAATAAAGCATGTATCTGGCAACTTCAATCAAAACTTGTGTTATGCTGTGATTTTTTCTGTAGGAAGTCTTGAAGATGATTTGATAATACATAATAGATTAAGAAATAGTGTTTTAATACCTAAGCTTGATAGGTTGGATAGTTCTGACATTGGTTCATTGCAACACACCATCACAATAAGCAATAGCAAACCTGAGAAAAAGAAACTGCTCACTAAACGCGAAACAGAAATATTGAAATTGATTGTAAGTGGTAACTTAAACAAGCAGATTGCAGTCAAGCTGAATATAAGTTTGAACACTGTATTGACACATCGCAAAAATATTCTTTCAAAGACTGGCATAAAAACGGTGTCGGGTCTCACACTATATTGTATTTCAAATGGATTATTGTCGCCAGATTCACTTAAAATGAATTAGTGTACTTCAAATAGATAATTACTGATACTGTATAATTTATGAAAAGTAGAACAATCACTTTTGTTTCAGCTTTTGTTGGAATTCTGCTATTTGGAGTTTCAATGGTTATGATTGGCTCTGTGTTACCAATTTTGAAATCAAGAATGGGCTTGACAGATATTGTAGCTGGGGGGCTATTTTCAATCTTGCCATTTGGATTACTTATCGGATCTATTTATTTTGGACC
>CAZUHZ010000038.1:4897-14289 GCA_964620895.1 uncultured Dysgonomonadaceae bacterium
GGGTTGGGTGCATTTTGTATGCCAATTGTGTTGAGTATGCTCAACGAAAATCATTATGTGACGGTGATAAATATTGTTGCAATAATGTGTGTGCTGGTAGCATTGCTTTTTCTATTTATTTCCTATCCAATAGTGGTGGAGAAAGACAAGATATCATTCAAGTTGATACCTCAGTTTTTTAAGAATAAGGTGTTTTTAATCATTTGCTTCTTCCTCTTTTTCCAATCTGCTTTTGAGGCGATAATGAATAATTGGTCTGTCTTGTATTTTACAGAACATCTAAAGGTTGATCAAAAGCAAGCACTCGTAGCACTCTCTTTCTTAGTTTTAGGTATGACAGTGATGCGCATCCTCACGGGAGGCGTTTTTAGAAAGTTGTCGCCTAAAAGTCTTTTGCAAATGGCTTTTGTCTTTTTATCTGTAGGTGTTTTGTGCCTCTTTTCACAGCACTCATGGTCTTATTATCTCAACATATTCGGGTTGTTTTTGATTGGTGCAGGTCTCTCTCCTGGCTTTCCTGTTATGCTAGGCATTACTGGAAATATGTTTAAAGAGATATCGGGCACAGCCTTTAGTTTTGCTATGCTGGTAGCATTGACAGGCAATATGATAATTAACTACATTACTGGTGTCTTAGTGAATCAGTTTGGTGTGCGATCATTTTTATATGTTATTATTGCATCAATCATTATTATGATTACTTTATATATGTTGATTAGAAAAGAGAAAAAGGTGCTTGCTTAGTTTGTTTTTTATAAGACAAAGCTAACCGTAGCACTATAAATGATAACTCCTTAAATTAAAATTAAGATGATAGATTTATCAAAGCTCTCGTGGGGAGAGGTCAAGCAAAATAGTTACGATGTGGTAGTGTTGCCCTGGGGAGCAGTCGAACCACACAATTACCATTTGCCCTATTTGACTGATGCATATCTTTCGCACAGTATTTCAAAAGCCAGTGCACAGCTAGCTTACGAGAAAGCTAATAAATTGTGTATGGTAATGCCACCAATATATCTTGGCTCGCAAAACCCTGGTCAATGGGATTTGCCATTCTGTATTCACACTAACTATGAAACACAAAAGGCAATACTTACAGATATTGTCACTTCGCTTCATATTCAAGGTTTTCGGAAACTGCTTATTGTTAACGGGCATGGAGGAAACACTTTCAAGTCTATGATTCGCGATTTAGCAATAAAAATACCTGATTTTTTTATTCTAGTCGCCGATTGGTTTGGCATAGTTGCAAAAGAGGATTACTTTGAAGCAGAGATTGACGACCATGCAGGAGAACAAGAAACGTCAGTATTGATGCACTTTCATCCCGAACTGGTTAAGCTTGAAACAGCAGGAAAGGGTACATCGCATCCATGGAATATTCAATCGATAAATGTGAAAACAGCTTGGGCACCACGCAACTGGCAACAAGCCTCAAACGATACTGGAGTAGGCAACCCTGAGAAGTCAACTGCAGAAAAAGGAAAGAGATATGCTGATGAAGTAACCAAAAGAATTGCAGATTTGTTAATTGAGCTAGCTGATATGTAGCATTAGATTGTCAACCTTAGTTGATGATTGTGTTCGCAATACAGCATAATATAGCTCCATACTACATGTTTAGTATTAAAAAACATAGCTAAATTGTAAATATTGTGTAAAGTCAATAAAGAGTTGTATCTTATGACTATTTCAATGTTGAGCCTATTGGTTCAGTTTTGTTTAGAGTTTATTTGTCCTAGTGACAAGTAAATAACAATCTTTTCTAAAAGCTTTCAAAAGTGAACATTTTATATTATTTTTGTAGTCATAGTTTTGGAAATCAAATTAGTTCGTGAAACTATTGGTCTCCATTTTTTTATGACTCAACTAAAACAAAAATAATAACTAACCCAACATATAAATTATAAAATAAATTATGAGTAAATCGAAAGAGAAACTTTTCACCGATTTTCCACCGGTAACCACTGAACAGTGGATGGAAAGAGTAACCGCCGACCTCAAAGGTGCCGATTTTGAAAGGAGATTGGTTTGGAAAACAAACGAAGGTTTTAATCTAAATCCCTTTTATCGTGACGAGGACATTCAAGATTTTGAATGGATCGACAACCTGCCAGGAGAGTTCCCATATGTGCGTGGCACAAAAACGGACAACAACTGGTATGTGCGTCAAGACATAAATGTGACAGACTTTGCTGAGGCAAACAAACAAGCATTATTGTTGCTTGACAAAAAAGGAGTAACTTCTTTAGGTTTTGTGCTTTCAGGTGAAGGTCTTACTGCAGACAACATGGCAACACTATTGGATGGCATACATCCCAACATGGTGGAGCTTAACTTCAAAACTTGCATTAATTCTACATTGAAAGTCACCAAACTAGTAGTAGATTATATTACTAATTTAGGTGTAAATGTTATGGATTGCTACGGTTCTGTAGATTACGACCCATTCCGCAAAATTTTTAAATTAGGTGTCGATGTACCTAACTGGAAAGATGAGCTAGCTGAAATTGTAAAAGCATCTGCTCCTCTTCCACGTTACCGTGTAGCAAATGTTACTGGTGACGATTTTTCAAATGCAGGTGCTTATCTTTTCCAAGAGTTAGGTTATAGCTTGGCTTACGGAAATCAGATTTTGAGAGCGCTTATTGAAAAAGGTGTTGAACCTACAATGGCTGCTAAGAAAATAAAATTCAACTTCGGAGTAGGTACAAACTACTTTATGGAGATTGCTAAGTTTCGTGCAGCACGTTGGTTGTGGGCTGAGATTGTGAATGCATACAAAGCACCTTGTCCTCATGAGTGTGATTTCACTGCAGAAGATGGCACATGCCGTTGTGCAGCTAAGATTAATATGCATGCTGTAACTTCTTCATATAATGCAACAGTTTACGATGCTTATGTAAATCTATTGAGAACGCAAACTGAGGCAATGTCTGCTTCACTGGGAGGTGTTGACTCGTTGACAGTACTTCCATTCAATCACGCTTACGAAAATGCAACAGACTTTACTAACCGTCTTGCTGTTAACCAACAATTGCTCTTGAAAGAAGAGTCGCATTTCGATAAAGTGACCGACCCTGGTGCAGGTTCTTATTATATAGAAACACTTACCAGCTCATTGGGCGAAGAAGCATGGAAGCTATTCCTCGAAATTGATGAAAAAGGATTTTACAAATTATTGAAATCAGGTAAAATTCAAGACGATATCAACACATCCAACGAAGGACGTTCGTTTGCTGCAGCTCGCAGAAAAGAGATACTTTTAGGAACAAACCAGTATCCAAATTTTGGTGAAAAAGTTAATCATAAATTTGAAGAAACATACAGTCCTCTTAATGAGTGTGAGTGTGGAGATGACAAGGAAACTCCTCTAAAAAGGTTGAACACAAAACGTTTGGCTGAACCTTACGAAGCGTTGCGCCTAGCAACTGAACGCAGTGGTATAACGCCTAAAGTATTTATGTTGACTATTGGAAACTTGGCTATGAGATTGGCACGTTCTCAATTCTCTGGCAATTTTATGGCGTCAGCAGGATATGAGATAATTGACAACCTTGGATTTGAAACTGTTGAGGAGGGTGTGAAAGCAGCTCGCGAGAAAGATGCTGACATAATAGTGCTCTGTTCAAGCGATGATGAGTATGAAAAGTATGCTCCCGAAGCTTATGAGTTAGTTAAAGGCAAGGAGGTATTTGTAGTTGCAGGTGCTCCTAAATGTGCCGATGACTTGAAAGCACAAGGAATTGAATATTTTATAAACGTAAGAAGCAACGTATTGGAGATGTTGACAGAGTTCAACTCTCGTTTGGGTATCCGTTAAGCGAATGAACCGAAAACAACACATAAAAAACTATCTTATTGCAGCGCATCCATGGTCGTTTCCGGCTTCGGGTATGCCAGCATTGATTGCCTTCGCATTTGTCTTTTATTCTTACCATACGGGTGTTTTTACATCCATAAATTGGGTAAATGGAATACTAGCAGTGGTGGGAGCAGTTATTTTTCATGCTTCAGGCAATATAATGGGCGATTATTATGACTATGTGAATGGAGTGGACGGAGAAGAGAAAACAGGACCAATACGCTTGTTGGTAACTGGCTATTTTAAACCAAAAATAATTTTGATTTATGGATTATCAGTTCTAGTGGGCGGTATCATCTTAGGTATATATCTTATGTTACAATCGGGTCTGCCACTTCTCTTTATTGGTTTGCTTGGTATCTTTTGTTCAGCATTCTATTATAAACTAAAATACATAGCATTAGGCGAGCTAGTCATTTTTATATCTTTTAGTCAGCTTATAGGATTAGGAGTGGTATATGTAATGACTTGTCAACTAGTTTGGAGTAGCCTGCTAGTAGTTGCGCCTACTGGGTTGTTGGTAGTGAGCATTTTGCATGCCAACAATACGCGTGATTTAGTTTTAGATAAACAAGCTGGCATAAAAACGCAAGCAATTATTTTGGGCATCGATGGCTCAAAAATATTATACCAAACATTAATGTTGGCTCCATACATATTAGTAGCATTAATTGTGAATTTACAATTATTGCATCCATATAGTTTTGCAGTGTTACTTTCATTTCCATTGGCTCTTAAGGGTATAAAGAAAATGAAACAAGTACGCTTAGACACATTACATGACATAAAAACATTAGACGTAGATACTTCAAAGCTAGTAGCTGTGTTTAGCTTGTTGCTTATTGTGGGTAATGTGGTAGGAGCTCTTGTTTAAACAAAAATATTCAATAAAAATCAAAAGCATTTTATCTACCTCTGATAATTTTTATGTATCAATTACGATAAGAAAAGCTTAAAGAAAATCTATAAAACAATGAAACCGAATTTTAAAGATATAAACATAAAGGGTGACAGCTTTGCCAACAAAACAAATGTTGCAGAGTGGACAGAAAAGAATGAGTTTAACCCTGACTGGTTAACAGCAGAGCAAATTCCTGTGAAACCAGTATATACAAAAGAAGACCTGAAAGGTATCGAACATTTAGACTATGCTGCTGGTGTTCCTCCATTCCTACGCGGACCATATTCAACTATGTACGCAATGCGTCCGTGGACTATACGTCAGTATGCTGGTTTTTCAACAGCCGAAGAGTCTAATGCATTTTATCGCCGCAACTTAGCTGCAGGGCAAAAAGGATTGTCAGTTGCATTTGATCTTCCTACTCACCGTGGCTACGATGCCGACCACGAACGTGTGATAGGCGATGTAGGTAAAGCAGGTGTGTCTATCTGTTCTGTTGAAGATATGAAAATCCTTTTCGACCAGATTCCACTGAACGAAATGTCTGTATCGATGACAATGAACGGTGCTGTTCTTCCTATTCTTGCCTTCTATATTGTAGCTGCTCAAGAACAAGGTGCCAAATTGCATGAGATGCAAGGAACTATTCAAAATGATATTTTGAAAGAGTTTATGGTGCGTAACACATATATATACCCACCAGCTTTTTCGATGCAGATTATTGCCGATATTTTTGAGTTTACATCTCAAAAAATGCCCCGCTTCAACTCTATCTCAATATCTGGATATCACATGCAAGAAGCAGGTGCTACCGCCGATATCGAGTTAGCATACACATTAGCCGATGGATTAGAGTATCTGCGTGCAGGTATTGCAGCGGGTATTGATGTGGATGCATTTGCACCTCGCTTGTCGTTTTTCTGGGGTATTGGCATGAATCACTTTATGGAGATAGCCAAGTTGCGCGCTGGTCGTTTATTGTGGGCTAAGATTGTGAAAGGCTTCAATCCTAAAAATCCAAAATCATTAGCACTACGTACACATAGCCAAACATCGGGATGGTCGCTTACTGAGCAAGATCCGTATAACAACATTGGTCGTACATGTATTGAGGCTATGGCTGCAGTATTAGGACATACTCAATCGTTGCATACCAATGCATTGGATGAGGCTATTGCTCTGCCAACCGATTTTTCGGCACGTATTGCACGTAATACTCAAATCTACATTCAAGAAGAAACCTCTGTTACAAAACATGTTGATCCATGGGCTGGTTCATACTATGTAGAGTCGTTAACAAAAGAGATAGTTGAAAAAGCATGGGCACACATCGAAGAGATTGAAAGCTTAGGTGGAATGGCTAAAGCTATTGAAACTGGAATTCCAAAAATGCGTATTGAAGAAGCGGCTGCACGCACACAAGCGCGTGTTGATGCTGGCAAACAAACCATTATTGGAATTAATAAATATCGTTTGGATAAAGAAGATCCAATTGATATTCTTGAGGTTGACAATACTCAAGTGCGCAAGCAACAAGTGACCCGCTTAGAGGAGTTAAGGACAAATCGTGACCCACAAGCTGTGAAAGAAGCATTGGCTGCAATCACAAAATGTGCTGAAACAGGCGAAGGCAATTTATTAGAACTTGCTGTTGAAGCTGCGCGTGTACGTGCATCGCTAGGTGAAATATCAGATGCGTGCGAAGAGGTAGCTGGACGTTATAAAGCAATAATTAGAACTATATCAGGAGTGTATTCATCAGAAACTAAATCAGATGCTACTTTCCAAAAGGCAAGTGCTCTGGCAGATAAATTTTCAAAGAAAGAAGGAAGACAGCCACGTATCATGATTGCCAAAATGGGGCAAGATGGTCACGACCGTGGTGCAAAAGTAGTAGCTACAGGTTATGCTGACTGTGGATTTGATGTGGATATGGGACCGTTGTTCCAAACTCCAGCAGAAGCTGCTCGTCAGGCTGTAGAGAATGATGTGCATGTATTGGGTGTATCGTCACTTGCTGCAGGACACAAAACTTTAGTGCCAGAAGTAATGAAAGAGCTAGTGAAATTGGGTCGCCCCGATATTTTAGTAATAGCAGGAGGTGTTATTCCGGCACAAGACTACGACTTCTTATATAAAGAAGGTGTAGCAGCCATATTTGGTCCTGGAACATCTGTAACTAAAGCAGCTGTTGATATTCTGAATATATTATTAGAAGAAGAATAGCCCTTTTGCTATCAAAGAGTTGATATCAATGTTGCGTTATAGCAGTTGCAAGTGCAAGACTTTGATTAACTGGTAATTTAAACCGTTCTGTTTTCAATTTGAAGACAGGGCGGTTTTTTTACTTTAAAACCATCTTTCTATTCAATTGGGTGATGTTGGCTCACCTGCAATATTATGTGTTCTGAGTAATTTATTTTTTAAACACAGCGATAACAGGTCGCATCTGACGAAGCTCTGATTGGTAGTAACATTTACCTGCTACAGACAGGTCGCTTCTAACGAAGCTTTACTGTGTATGTTGTTAAGTGCAATATTTGAAGATTATATTGCTTATTGAAGACTTGTTATAAGAATAAAATCAACACATTTCCACAGACTGCTTAAAATAAATGATACAGAATAAATAATTAAACAAAAACTTAATCACAATGGAGTTTAGCGCATCGTTAGATGCAGCACTCTGTAGTAATCGAATCATCCAACCAACCTCAAGCTTTGTAGAAGCGGACTGTAAAAAATAAACAAGAATGTTTTAATAATATAGTAACATGTAAACATCTAGTTTATATAACAATATGATATTTCCTTATTTTTGCCCCGATGAAATATTTCAGGATTTCATGGGGCAAGCCCTGATGAAATATCATTTCTAATTTTATGAGTCAGTCCCAATAAAAAAATGGTGGCGTCAAAGAAGATAATAAAATGCAAAAGCAAACACATACTTTTGCATGTGATCCGTGATATCTATCTATTAAAAAGATGATCCACATAGATTAACCTTATTGTAATGGGTAGAAATGAATATATATTTGTGTTATCATTAAACCTAACGTAAGGCATTATTGTTAATATTCTGATTTGAGAAGTAAGTGTAAACAGCAACTTATTTATATTCACACCAAATATTACTCTTTTCGCTAAAATAATTGGGTGAAACTATTGTTGTTTTATAAACTATTGCTAAATTGCGCACTTTTATAAAAAGTGAGCAGTTTGTGTATTGTCTCTCTTCAAAATAGTTTTATCATTATCATAAATATTTTATCTTTGTAGTTAAGGCAAACGGTTATTTGAAATTAAACAAAATATGAAAAAAATATACAGTGTTATTACCGGTACAGGGAGTTTTATTCCTGAGAAGAAAGTAAAAAACAGCGATTTCCTCTCGCGTGAGTTTTATGATTCATCAGGTACTAAGATACCAAATTCTAATGAGCAGATTATAGAGAAATTTTTTGAAATTACTACTATAGCTGAACGTAGATATGCCGATGATGAACATAGTACATCAGACTTAGGTTATTTTGCTGCGCAAAAAGCTATAGAAGATGCAGGAATAGACAAAGAAGAACTAGACTATATCATATTTGCTCACAACTTTGGCAATACTTATGCAGGTGGCTGTAGTATAGACAATTGCCCGAGTTTGGCAGCTAGAGTAAAGCAACAATTAGGTATTAAGAACCCATACTCTGTTGCTTATGATATTTTATTTGGCTGTCCAGGATGGCTACAAGGTGTTATTCAAGGAGATTACTACATTAAGGCTGGCGATGCAAAGAAAATTCTAGTTATTGGTGGTGAACTTTTATCACGTATTTCAGACCCACACGACCGCGATAGCTTAATCTATTCAGATGGTGCTGGAGCAGTTATATTAGAGGCTCGCGAAAGTGATACGCCTGTGGGGATATTAGGACACTACTCTCGAACAGATGCACTACACTTCGCACAAATGTTGCGCATGGGTTCTTCATACAAACCAGAAGAAGCAGCAACAGGAAATCTTTATTTAAAGATGAATGGTCGCAGACTTTATATGTATGCTTTAGATAATGTTCCTAAAACCATTAAAGCTGGGCTAGACAAATTGAATCTATCTATTGATGATGTTAAGAAAGTTCTCATTCATCAAGCTAATGGTAAGATGGATGATGCAATTCTTAAACGTCTTTTCAGTCTGTATGGCTATGAAGATGCATCCTATGATGTGATGCCAATGACTATTTCATGGTTAGGAAATTCATCAGTGGCTACACTTCCAACACTGTTCGACTTGGTGTTGCGTGAAGAGGTAACTCCCCACCAAATTGACAAAGGTGATACTATAGTATTTGCATCGGTTGGTGCTGGGATGAATATCAATAGCTTTGTGTATAAAATGCCTGAAGATTAGGGGCTGGTGGAGTGGTCAAAGACCTGTGCAAATGAAGATGAATACAAAAAAAGAGTGCCTTTTAATAGATACTCTTTTTTTGTTTTAGAAACACTCTTCTTGCTTTTATTGGCTGTGTGTAGATAAAATAAAAACAGTTAAGCAAAAAGCCTAACTGTCTCTCTTTCAAGTAGCGAGACCGGGGCATGATCCCGGGACCTCATGATTATGAATCATGCGCT
>CAZUHZ010000039.1:0-14193 GCA_964620895.1 uncultured Dysgonomonadaceae bacterium
CAGAAGCAGCTGAAGAAGGAGAAGAGGGAGAAGAAGGCGAAGAAACAACTGAAGAAACAACTGAAGAGTAAACCAACATTTGTTTTTTGAACAAACATCCTGACTATTGTGTAAATGAAATATTTAATTGTAGGTTTGGGAAATATTGGTCCCGAATACGAAAATACTCGCCATAATATAGGATTTAAAATATTGGACGCTTTTGCAAAAGCGTCCAATGTTGTTTTTAGCGATAAGCGTTATGGCTTTGTAGCCGAAACGCGCGTTAAAAATAAATCTCTGATATTACTAAAGCCATCCACTTTTATGAACCTGAGTGGAAATGCAGTGAGATATTGGCTACAGAAAGAGAAAATTCCAATAAAAAACCTGCTCGTCATTGTTGATGATTTAGCATTGCCTTACGGACTTCTACGACTAAAGGCTCGCGGAGGAGATGCTGGGCACAACGGACTAAATCATATTCAATCTATTTTAAACACAGCAAACTATGCACGCTTACGATTTGGCATTGGCAACAATTTTCCAAAAGGTGCACAAGTCAATTATGTTATGAGCCCATTTGAACCCGAAGAGGAAGAAACTCTTCCTAGCAGATTGGAAGCAGCAGTAGAGATAATAAAAAGCTTTTGCTTGGCAGGAGTTGATATAACCATGAATCAATACAACAAAAAAGAGTGATGGAAGAAGCAGTACGAATTGACAAATGGCTCTGGGCAGTACGAATTTTCAAAACACGCACCATCGCTGCTGAAGCTTGCAAAAAAGGGAGAGTGCTTATCGACAACAATAGCGTGAAGCCTTCACGCATGATTCGCATTGGCGAAGTTGTGCAAGTGAAAAAACCTCCTGTTACTTATTCATTTAAAGTGTTAGCAATAGCACAAAAAAGAATGGGTGCTAAACTTGTTCACAACTTTATGGAGAATGTAACTCCAGCTGAAGAATACGAAGTATTGGAAATGAATAAACTAAGCGGTTTCATTGATCGCCAACGTGGCACTGGTCGCCCAACGAAAAAAGAGCGTAGAGACCTTGAAGATTTTACTGAACGCTTAGATTTCGATGAGTTTAATTTTGATGACTAATCTTTCCAAGAAACATTTATCCATACTTTCGTTTATCAATTAAATAAATACTTTACACACCTTCCCTCTAACACAGACGCCTTCTGCTAATGCATTCAATCCTCTCTTAGCCAAATCTTCAAATGCCGATAAGCAATACAACACAGCCCCATTTTTCAAGAAAATCACCTAAATAATAGGAAGTATAAACCTAAAGTATTACTTTTATAGATTGTTGTTATTGAAATATAACAGCAAAACATAAATAAACTTCATTTTTTAAACCGTTTTTTAGAACTTAAAAACAAACAGTATTATGTCTAAGACAGTCGTCTTCAATTCAGACAACAAACCAACTTTAACCGAGAAACAAAACATTATTAACTTCTTATTTGAAAACTTGCAAGAGTATGGCGATCCATCGTCGGATATAGAAAAAGCAATAAACTATGCACTACAAGAGACACCTTCGTTTGGTGGATTTGTTTTGGTTGCTTATTTAAACAACCTTATTGTGGGTGCAGTAGTAATCAATCAGACAGGAATGAAAGATTATATACCCGAAAATATTTTGGTTTATATTGCTACACACCACCTGCATAGAGGAAAAGGATTAGGAAAGAAACTAGTGAAAGAAGCTATCGACATTGCAGAAGGCAATATTGCTCTGCATGTTGAACCTAACAATCCTGCAAAACGCTTGTATGAAAGACTTGGATTCAGCAGTAAGTATTTAGAAATGAGATTTAATAAAAAGAAGTAATGGCTTACGTAACATTTGATACAGAAAAACTAAAATTAAATTTTGAATACCTTGACAATCTCTTCGCAGCGCACAACATCCAATGGTCTGTTGTGACTAAAGTGCTGAGTGGCAACAAAATGCTGTTGACAGAATTGTTAAAGTTAGATATCAATCAGGTATGCGACTCTCGCGTAACCAACCTGAAGATTATAAAATCTTTAAAGCCCGATGTAGAAACCATCTACATAAAACCCCCTGCGAAGCGTGCTATTGCTAGCGTTGTGAGGTATGCCGACATCAGCTTAAACACAGAGTTGGAAACAATAAAAATGCTTTCGATAGAAGCACAAAAACAAAACAAAACGCACAAAATAATCATCATGCTTGAGTTGGGCGAATTGCGTGAGGGCGTGAAAGGAGAAGATTTTGTTGACTTTTACGAAAGTGTTTTCAACCAAAAAAACATTGAAGTGATAGGAGTAGGTGCAAACCTTAGCTGCCTATATGGGGTATTGCCCAACAGAGACAAACTACTGCACTTGAGCTTGTACCAACAAATATTAGAAGCTAAGTTCAACAAAGAGATTCCGCTAGTTTCGGGAGGTTCGTCTGTTACTATACCACTTATATTTAAAAACATACTACCCGAAGGTATCAACCACTTTAGAGTGGGCGAAACACTGTTTCTTGGAACAGAACCATACAACGATGCAGCTATTGAAGAGATGAGCAACAACATATTTATGTTGTACTCAGAGATAATTGAGCTGATAGAAAAACCCATTGTGCCCGATGGCGAAATGGGAACCAACCTAGAGGGTGACACTTATACATTTGAGGAAGAAGACATTGGACAAACAACCATCAGAGCTATCATCGATGTGGGCTTGCTTGATGTAGATATAAAGCATCTTGAGTTTGTAGATAAAGACATTTCAATTGCTGGAGCAAGCTCTGATGTAATAGTGATTGATTTAGGAGACAATGAAAAAGGATATAAAGTAGGCGATGTTATAGAGTTTAAACTAGACTATATGGGAACGCTTCGCATTATCAATTCAAAATATATAGATAAGCGCATTAGAGGAGCTGGAAAATATTAGCCTCCACTGTTCCCATTTTTAGTTTTATATAGATGCGAGTCCTCACACTTCGCAGATATAACTCACTGTTTCAAGGAGTTTGAAACTAAACAGATGGGTAAAGATAAAATCACACCCATTTATTCCACACATTTTGCCAGCTTCAACACGTTGCATACCTGCTTTTCATCACGTTGGAATGTTACTCTGGAATAAAGTTGGAGCTTTTCATCGCGTTGGAATGTTACTCCAAAAAAAAGTTGGTGCTTTTCATTGCGTTGAAATGTTACTCCGGAAAAAAGTTGGTGCTTTTCATCACGTTGGAATGTTACTCCGGAATAAAGTTGGAGCTTTTCATCACGTTGGAATGTTACTCCGGAATAAAGTTGGAGCTTTTCATCGCGTTGGAATGTTACTCCGGAAAAAAGTTGGTGCTTTTCACCACGTTGGAATGTTACTCCGGAAAAAAGTTGGTGCTTTTCACCACGTTGAAAACCTACTCCGGAATAAAGTTGGTGCTTTTAATCGCGTTGGAAACCTACTCCGGAATAAAGTTAGGGCTTTTCATCACGTAAGTTTGATTGACCAAAAAAATAGATTTGAAAAGAGGATAATGGAGTGAACTAAAATACAAACTAATTCCTTATATTTGTATCTATGAAATCGATTTACAAGTCAGAAAGTTTAGAGCTATTCACCCCCGATACTTCGGCAATGAAACTCCCTTTTGTGGGAGGAATTATTGCAGGATTCCCCTCCCCTGCCGATGATTTTGTGTATGAAAGCATCGACCTCAACAAGCTGATTGTAAGGCATCCCGATGCCACATTTTATGCTCGTGTTCGTGGACAATCGATGTTGGGCGACTTTATGGAAGACGACCTCTTGGTGATAGACCGTAGCATGGAGTGGACCGACAATAAAATAGCCCTTTGCTATATAGACAATGAGTTTACACTAAAACGATTAAAGATAGAAGATGGCAAGTGCTTTTTAATCCCCTCCAATAGCGAATTCCCAATTATTGAAGTGGACAATGAGAAAGATGTGATTGTGTGGGGCATTGTTACCTACTCCATCAAGAAACACTAAGCCACCATGTATTCACTGATAGATTGCAACAACTTTTACGCTTCGTGTGAGCGGGTTTTCAACCCATCGCTCAACGGCAAGCCTATTGTAGTGCTTAGCAACAACGATGGATGCGTGATAGCACGGAGCAATGAAGCCAAAAAGCTGGGCATCCCCATGGGAGCGCCTGCTTTTCAATACCAACATACCTTTCGAACACATGGCGTGAAAGTATTTTCAGCCAACTTTCACCTATATGGCGATATGAGCCGCAGGGTGATGAATATACTGAGCACCTACAGCCCAATTAGCGAGGTGTACTCTATCGACGAGTGCTTCCTATCGCTACACGGCATGAATATAGACCTCCACCAATATGGAGTAGAGATGGTAGAGCAAGTAGCTAAATGGACAGGCATTCCCATAAGTGTAGGCACTGCGCCCACCAAGTCGTTGGCAAAAGTGGCTAATAGAATTGCAAAGAAGTTTCCAGAGACAACCAAAAGTTCTTACGTAATAGATAGCGAAGAGAAGCGGATAAAAGCCCTCAAGTGGCTACCAATAGAAGATGTGTGGGGAATTGGTCGGCAAAATGCAAAGAAACTGTATGCCAAAGGCGTAAAAAAAGCATTCCAGTTTACTGAACTACCCGAAAGTTGGGTGCTGAAAGAGATGACAGTTGTTGGGCTTCGACTACAAAGAGACCTCAAAGGAATTGCCACTATTGAGATGGAGCCCGAAGAGAAGAAAAAGAGCATATCTACTACTCGCTCCTTCGATAAGGATTACGACACATTTGAAGAGGTGAAAGAACGGATTGTATCCTTCACCACACTTGCAGCAGAGAAACTACGCAACCAACAATCACTCTGCAATACGCTAAGCCTCTTTGTAGAAACCAATCGTTTTAAAGATACAGAAACCTACTATTACAAATCTATTCAGTTGAAACTCCCTTTCTCCACTTGTTCCACATTGGAGTTGGTTGCTTTTGCGGTAATGGGACTAAAACATATATTTAGAGACAATCTCCACTACAAAAAAGCGGGAGTAACACTCTCCCACTTTGTTGATGCCAACTGCCACCAACCATCCCTATTTTTCAACTCCAACCCCAAACACAAAGAGCTAATGCGTGTAATAGATAAAATAAATGATTCGTATAAATCTAATGTAATACGATTGGCAGGAATGGACAAAAAGAGCTTTAAGATGAAGCAAGAACACCTATCGCCCGCCTACACAACCAATATAAGAGATGTGATTGAGGTGAGGGTTTAGAGCTTTACAGCTCGATATAAAAGCAGTTTTTGAGTTTTGAAATCTACACTTCCATGCTGTTACAATTGTTTTCTCTTAACATATCGCTCACACTGAAGCACTCTGTCGTAACCAAGCATCGTGCCAAGCATGAAATCCTCTTCATCTGTATAATCTGAAAGGGGCTTGCCCCCAAACGATTTGATAATCTTTATACACACCTCATCACCAAAGAATAGATTGATCCTCTCAGGAGTAATTTTTGCAAAGCAATAACTAATCTCCCTGCTATCTAGCAGCTCTTTCACTTTAGCTTTATCTGCAATACTCATGGTATATAAAACAAGGTTTCTCAACCCTTTGTTGTACTCGTAAATATGGTGTAGTAATATTTGCATTTCTACAATCTTAAATCTATTATTATTTGAAGCTCTACTCAAAGCTATCGACAGAATCGCTAAAGTGCTGTTTTATAAAACTTCATCAAAACAATTCGTTACGGTAATTTCAATTTCAGAGTGTTTGTAGTGTGGAGTCGCTGCCATCAGTAACCATCACACTCTATCAACACTTTACCATTGCTTGCCATTTTGCTATTAACAAGGTATGTCTGTACAAATATTTGCACAGACATACCAATGAGTACCATAAACAAAAGAGAAACATCTTACAATTCAGCACCCACAGGATCGATTGTTGAGTAAACAGCAACATCTGTTATATGAATCCAATATCCATCAGGTACATTTTTTGCTCTCAATGTAATTGTATGATCGCCTTCAGGCAACTCAAAATCAAAAGCAATATCACGTTTGCGTAACAAGTGATCTGTCGGAACTTTCATAGTTTCCTTTAACGTTCCATCAATTATAAAATCAACTTCCAACACAACCTCTTCTTTCCCTCCTGCTTTATATGCTTGTCCATTCATCACAAATCCACAGCCAGTAAAATCAAAGTTGATTTCACGAGTTGACGTATTTAATGCTTTCTCTAAAGGTACACGAGCTATTGGGTAGATTCCTGGAAACGACTCTTCGAAAGGAACAGTTACAGGAGACTGATAGACAATTTCAAACTCTTCACCCAAATCATCTCCACCATTAGCTGTAATCATTTCAGCTGCGTGTCTGTAACCAATTTCATATACACCATTGAGTGAAATATCGGTGTGTGAAAAACTCATATCTTCAACCTTATCTATGCCTTGCTTCCAGTAATCTGGAATATTGTCATAGCCAAGCATAGTTCCTAAAATACCAGCAGCATTTGATGGATTACAGTCTGAGTCTTGTCCTGCTCGGGTACTTATATCAACTGTTTTGCCAAAATCACCCTGCCCATAAAGCAATCCTAAAGCAATGTATGCAGCATTAACTGTGGCATCTATATTAAATGCACGGAAAACAGCATTGGGACAAGCCTTGTCAACAGTCCAATTACGTTGCACTTCCAACCAAGTTCTTTTCCAATCGTCTGGGTATTTCTGGTGGTTTACAATCACATCGTGAATACATTTATAAAATTTACTTTCGGCGGGTATAGTTTTTAATGCTTCATTTACTATCACCTCAATATCATCATATACAAAAGCTAAAGAATACATAGAAGCTACAAATAGACCACCGTAAACACCATCTCCATGACATATAATATGTCCGATTCCATCAGCAATCTCTACAGCTGAATTAACCATTCCTGGCGACATTAATCCTGCAAAATCGGCTTCAATCTGGAAATCAATACAATCTGCGTGTGGATTGTTTCTCCAATGTCCTGATTCTGGCGGCATCAATCCATTTAAGATATTATAGCGGACAGCCTGATTGGCATGATCTAAACCATAGCCTGCATGAGCTATTGCCAAGGCATGTAGCGAGTCAGGAGCATCAAGACCGTGCTCTTCAAATACCTTTACGAAAGTTAAGTCCATATAAATATCATCATACAAACCAGGTGCATTGTCATACCACCATTTCATTTGATGCTCATCCCATTTGATAGGAACATGATCTCCAATCATTGTTCCTAACCATTGAAACTCTGTAGGTCCCCCATAAGTACACCCAATAACTTGACCAGCCCAACCTCCTTTAATTTTTTCTTGGAGTACCTTTTTCGATATAGTAACCTTTTCGCCATCTTTAATAAGTGTAGCATCTTTAGATGATGACCCACTTGTACACGCTGTAAAAGAAACCAACAACATGGAGACTCCTACAATCAATAATTTTCTCATTTTATTTAATTTTCTCATTTTATTTAATCCAAATTCCCTGCAATTTTGTGAAGGCATACTCATAGGCTGTATTGGTATAATAACCTATATTAGTTGATTCATCCATAAACTCAAGCCACCACTGAGGAACGCGTTTCGATACATTAGGATTATGATATGAAAGTGAAGCAATATCTGTTTGTATGCCTATTTTCACATTGGGATTAGCTTCTATCAGTGCTTGACGTAGATATTCGTAACCGTGCATATAATTTGACCTTAAATTAGAGTTGCCCCAGTCTTGCGATGCTGTTTGAATAAAAAAAACATCGGGTGAAACTTCTTCAACTATTCGAGGCATATCTAAAGCAAAGTGTTCTCTTAGCTCACCTAAAGATCCTCCACGTATTCCAATGCCCCAAGAAGCAAAAAGAGTACTTTCGTTGGTTGATTTTACCGCCTCTTTTATCTTCTTATTAAAATTGACTACAGCATCAACTCTAAAATCCTGCCAGCTTTTATATAATTTAGGGTCAGCTCGTATTTCATCAAAACTAAAGACTGGTACATTTAAACCTAAATATTCTTTTGTAAACTTTTTTCTGGCATAATCACTTACATCTCCATAAAAACCTTTCTTATCAACAGTTTTCCACTCAGGGAAATAAGACTCTGCGAATTCTACACCAACAAAATCATAATTCTCAAGAATCCTCTTTGTTCTGTTTACTTGCCATTCAACAAAATCGTCGTGATGGAATGAGTAACTAGATATACCTGGATAAGGGCTTAAAAACTCCATTTCCCACTCTTTAGGTAATGGTGTACTACCATAGAAAACATTCCCAAGAAGCATAATCCAAGCTGAGATTCCATTGTCTTTTAAAGCTTGTAGATATTTGGGCTTGAAAAGATCATCATTTTTACTCCCATCCCAATAATTGGCTACCATAAAATGGATAGAGTTTATATTAGCTTTTTTCAAGTCTGCTATAAGATCTTCGGGTGGAGTGTTCATACGATTAAAAACCGTAGGATCAATCTGTATAGAATTGCCTTTAATGCTTTTTAAATTTGATTCAACAGAAATAGTAGTAGAATATTTCTGTACTACTGCTCTGTTTTTGTTACCACATCCTACTAATAATACAACAAGTAAGAATAAAAGGTATGTAATTCTTTTCTCCAAAACACTTGCTTTAAAAACGAGGGTTAACCAATACTTCATCACACAGAATCAAATGATCACTTCTATTATCAGCCTCTACTTTTATATATCTGCCTTTACTTTTCAAATCATTAGCCCAAGCTATATCTATCCAGCAATCGTGAAGGGTGTTTTCAGTTAAGTCCATAGGAATAGACTTCACTCTCTCAAAGTTATCACCGTCATTAGAAACATAAAAGTTTACAATAGTTGGAAGTGAAATAGATTCTAAATCATACTGCAAGAAACGAATTGCAACACTATTAATGTCTTGCTCCTTACCTAAATCTACAACTAAATCCATTTTACTACCATCAAAACCTACCCATGCTTCATCGCCAGTATGTTCTTCGCCAAGCTTACCATCAGTAACAGCTCCTTTATAAAACTTCTCTGAAGGTTTGGTTGTATATTGAACTTTTTTTCCTAAAGCGTCATGCATTAAATCGCCCTTGAAAGTGGCTTCCAACAATTGCCATCTACCAACGCCTGCTTGCCAATCCATATAATCTTGGTAAGCTTGAGCAGAATAGCAGGGTTGCCCGATAGGCATTTCAGAATCTGGTTTGTCAAATATTCCATATATCGAAAAGCTAATTGTCTCTTCAACACCTGCTTGCGATACTGCAGTTATTTGTGAGAGATATCGAGCAAAGGCTGCGGGCACTAATGCTGACTCTCTAGAATTGTCATCTTTTTCCCAAGTGAAAGATTCAACATTTGCCCAAAAACGGATATTAGTATCTCTGTGAATGTCGCCTAGTTTTTTGAAATGATCTTTCATTCTCTTCATTGGCATTGGCTCTCTAACACAGCCAATTTCATCTTGATAAGCTATGATATCTACTGTCATTTTTTTAATTTGCTCTGCCATTTTAGGGTTTTCAAAATCAGCTTCACAAAGACCATAAGGAGACACCATTATCAATTTATCAGGAGTTAGCTTCCTAGCATAAGCCGACAAGGTGTTTACAGCATCCACCGCATGATCTGTAAAATAAGGCTCCATTTTGTCTTCAACAGGAAGGTACCAACCATAAAATGATTTGTGATGAGAAAACTTACTAGCTGCTTCATCCATTATTTTTTGCTGAAGCTCTCGAATGACAGGATCACGTAAATCGTCATCTTGATTAATAGCCCACCCGGAACTCATAAAAACTCTCATTCCTAATTTGTCAGCTGTTTCAATTATAGCTTCTACAGGACTTTTGTCACCCTTATATGCAGGTTCCATAAAGTCTGATGGATAAAAAGACTTCTGCTCGTCGGCAATAGCCATCAAAACAAGATAATCTACACCAAAATCATGCATTTCTCGCACTTTCACTTCCCAAAACGCTGGACTTGTGTAATCAACGTGAGCAGGATTCATATATTTGTTTCGTGTATCTTGATAGGGTAAGTTTAACCAAGTACCTTTTACTGGTTTAGTTTGACCTACTACCGACATTGATGACATAATCATACATGCCAGCATTGTAAAATATAATAGTTTTTTCATTTGTCTTTAGTTTGTGTTTATTTTGCTTTTATTTTCTCCAATGTCTTCCAGCACTGATACATACCTCGTGGGACATGGAAACAACCTTTCCACTTTCCACCTTTCAGATCAAACAACACCTCGCCTTGGCGATTGAGGTAGCCCCACCATTCAGGATTGTCTTGGTCTTTGAAGTGACTCCATGTGTAATCGTGAACTTTTTTATACCACTCCCAACACTCTTCCGATCCAGTGTGTTGGTAACCTTTCAACAACGAAATCATTGCTTCGATATGTACCCACCAGAGTTTTTGATCTGCTTCTAATTGTTGAACAGGATGACCTAAACGATCCATAAAGTAAAAGATACCTCCGTGCTCCTTGTCCCATCCATATTCTAATGTTAATAGGGTTGTTTTTACAGCTTCTTCAATTAGCTCAGGACGATTGAGTCGTTCGCCCAAATCCATAATAAACCACATTGCTTCTATACCATGTCCAGGATTTACCAATCGACCATCGAATGAGTCTGACAAAGTTCCGTCTATATTTACATTCTCTACAATGATTCCACCCAGTTCTGGACGACGAAACACATTCATCACTTCATGAATACACTCATCTATGGTTTGTTGTAGAAAGTCTTTATCTATAAGATGCTCTATCTCTAGCGACAGATTAGATAGAATCATGGGTAGTGCAAAGTCTTTCAAATTGCGTGCTCCTGGGAGAGCCTTGTTCCACTTATCTTTAGGATTGTCTCTACGTGAAAGAATTATATCGAAGGTCTTCTTTGCAATATCAGCATACTCTTCGTTGCCTGTAGCCAAATTCAATTGTCCAAAAGCCATGGCAGCAAAAGTATATGAAAATATATTGTAGGGAGCCATTAGCGGCTTTCCCTCTCTGGTGAGCGAGAAGTACCAATTATAATTTCCGTCATGTCCATGTTTTTTCAAAAACTCTGCTCCTTGCAAAGCACAATCTAACCAATCTTGACGTTTCTCTACTTTATTGTAAAGCATCGAAAACATCCACACTTGGCGTGCTTGCAACCAAATAAATTTATCTGTGTCAAATACATCCCCATTTCCCCTTAGGCAAGTGAAATAGCCACCAAACTCATTATCTTGCGATTTATTGAGCCAAAAAGGAACAACATTATCAAGAAGCTCTTCTTTATACTGGTGAATAAGTTTATCAATATTCATATTTTCTAATTATTTTAAAATTGTTTTTTGTTTAAGCCAAAAGCGTTCAATATCTTCAAGCGTTTTTCCAGCAGTTTCGGGCATCAACTTCCACACAATTAGCATGTAAGGAATACACATTGCTGCAAACAAGAAGAAAGTCCCTGCTGAAGTAAGGTTTTCTAGCATCCAAGGTGTGAGTTGTCCTATTAAATAAGTTCCCACCCAAAGCGATAGTCCTGCAACTGACATTGCTAAACCACGTATCTTGGTTGGGTACATTTCTGATAAGAATACGAATATTACTGCACTGATTGATCCTGCTGTGAAGAACATATAAGCTAAGAAGAATATTAATAGGAATGTATTGGATATGCCCCATGCTTCTCCTTTCAAAAAATAGGTTCCTATTGCTATAAGTGAGACAATCATACCCGAAACTCCAAAATAAACCAGCTTTTTGCGCCCTACTTTATCAATAATAAGCAGTGCCAATATTGTAGTACCCATATTTACCATTCCAATTAATGATTGATAAAAAAGAGAGTCGCCACTTGATAGTCCGCTCGACTCAAAAATAGTTGGTCCGTAATACAATACTGCATTCACACCCATAAACTGCCCAAGAATAGCAATTGCAGCACCTATCAATACAATTCTGAAAGTCCCTGGTTTAAAGAGCAACTTCCAATTTGCCTTCTCTTTTGATTGAAGCATTTGCTTGGTTTCGTTAATGTGAAAATCAACTGCTGCGCTATCTCTGTAGATAAGATCAAATGTTTTTCGCGCACTAGTTTCTCTTCCTTTTGTGATAAGCCAACGTGGACTTTCGGGAATCAAAAAGATAATCATAAAGAAAATTACAGCGGGTATGGCTTCCATTCCCAACATTCCACGCCACTCTTCCGTTCCCAATATTTGTGTGAGCAGTGCACTTGATGAAGAGAATGTGTGTGAAAGATTGAGCAAATAGTAGTTCATTAAGTATGCTCCAAGAAAACCAATGGTTATTGCCAACTGATAAAGAGACACCATTCGTCCACGATGCGATGCTACTGAAACTTCTGATATATAAAGAGGACAAACTATGGAAACTATTCCAATGCCTATACCACCAATAATTCTGAAAATAACTAACTGATCCCAGCTGCCTGACAATGCACAGCCGATGGCGGAAATTGAGAAAAGAGTAGCCGAAATGAGCATTGTCATTTTACGTCCAAATTTGTCGCTCATAGCTCCTGCAGCCATTACTCCCATAATTGACCCAACAAGGGCACTTCCTACATACCATCCACTTTGCAGGGAGTCTAACTCGAACTGTCCTGCTACTCTTGAAATAGTTCCGGAAATAACTGCTGTGTCATAACCAAAAAGAAAACCTCCTAAGGCTGCAACAATTGAAAGAAAAGCTACGTAGCCAATATTGTTTGTTTTATTCATATGATATATTATATATTGAAATATTCTTTGTACCTTTCGTAAAGATGTCCTGCTTGTAGATATGCTGACTGTGGACTCATAAAGTGTGAAAACTCAAAAGTGATGGCTTTATCGTATCCAGCACGTTTAGCTGCTTCTAACTTCATGCGAAGCTTGTCAAATTTTATGGGTAAAAACTTAATGGGCATGTCGCGATCAAATGTTTCAGCATTGGTCCAACATTCCATATTATATCTGTCAGCTAATTTTTTGTTTACTTCAAAAAATGCATCCAACTCATCATAGTCGATGTGTCCATCTTGAAAAGCACACGCATCAACTACATCATGAATACCATCAAAAATTTCGTTCCACTCTTTTTCGTGTTGTTGTACAGATACAGCATCGTCTTTACTGAGTGCAGACCCACTTGCCATTACTGCCTTTTTACCATCAATCCATGGAGAGATAAAAGTTGGTAAGCCGTTCGATACATCTTTACACTGTTTTCCCATTGTGTGAAATGTTTCAATTGCACCTTTTGTTGCACGACTTATCTCACCACTTAAATACCACCCACCAAAGCTATTATATTTGCTTCCGTATTTCTCCCATACCTCGTCAATTACATATCTGTTGTCTTCAATTTCGTGCGACATATCTCCTGTTGCCCAGTAGTGACCTGAATCATATAAACCAAAATAGAATTTCATGCCGTATTTATCTGCCAACCTCAAAAACATATCCACTAAATCCACTGATGGCATATAGCAGCCTTTACTAAGAAGATAGTCAGAAGGATAGGTAATGAACTTCTTATAACCCGAACGAATCATGATTACAGTGTCAATACCAATAGCATTCATGTATTGAAAGTCTAAATCCCACTCTGCTTCACCCCAGTTTTGGTGAGGTATATCGTGTGATATCTCATCGAGAAAAGCTCCAGTTAATTGCAGTCCTTGTTTTTTTGGAACTATAAGAGTGCTTTTTAAAGAGCTATCTTTCTTTGCATCACCTACTATAATTGCTTTTTGCGAGTTGTTATTTGTACAACTCATTAGCTGTGGAAAGGTAACGGCTGAAGCACCTGCCAAAGTAGCTTTCTTTATAAAATCTCTTCTGTTGTTTGTTTTCATTATTAAAAACAGTTTTAAAGTGAGTGCTTCAATTAAAATATAACATAGTGTTACGAAGCAACATCTGTAAATTTAATGGCTTTTATTTTTATGTTCTAAACAGTTATTCTCGTCAATTTTCTTGCAATATTTTACATCTCGATGCAAAGATATACTATTAAAGTAATATCACAAGCGTATTTAATAAATAATTTTACAAATCAAATCCTTAATATAGATTTAATTAAAATAGACAACCGCATTACTCATCACAATTTAAGTGCAATGACACTGTTTATCTAAAATCAATGTTATGATTCCTTTTCAATT
>CAZUHZ010000040.1:0-13877 GCA_964620895.1 uncultured Dysgonomonadaceae bacterium
CCATTCGCGCTGATGACAACAGTAGAGTGCAGACAAAGTCACGGATAGATATCCGTGCCAGCAGAGGTAAATTCCGCTTCGCTGGCGCAAATCCCGAATTTTGCTGACGCAACACACGAGTTATAAACTCGCGGGAGCGAGGAAAAAACAGTGAACAGTGAGCAGTGAGCAGTGAAGAATAGATGTAATGGATAGATAACCTGTTGGTTTATAGATTGCAGGAACAAGTCGCGACTTGAGTTGCAAACTCGCGCGAGCGGTTTTAAAAAAAAATGGTGATGAATGATGCGAGACAAATAATAAAGAGGATGGTCCCAAAGTAGACTGGGCTCATCCTCTTTTGAGTTATCCCCACTGGGAAAACATAAAATAATAAAAAGAAAACTTGTGTGTTTTTTCAAACCTGTAGTTTGAATCCCTTAGTATTAGCTATAAATAATGCCAACGAGACTACTTTGTAGCAAACATAGTGCTGATAAGTAGTTACACTGATTTTTTTTCTTCGTAGTGCTATCTTATTACTTATTGAGTAACTCGGTGGTAAATACACTTTTATGAGTCACTTATTGACACAATGTTTTTTTACCTAAACTCCCCTTTTGAATATTGAAGCTTCCCTTCGTAAAAGCCTGAAATTGATTTGCCTTTTTCGGTGGTAAGATTCATTGTTGTGGAGTATCTATCACCTTTTATATCCACTTTCAGTTTACCCCCAACTATGTTATCATATTGCTCTTCGTCCACTATATTTACATAACTTCCCCAATAAATTGTACCAATTGGTTGTGGCTCCTCGGAAGAGAAAATGTATTCGCGATTGTCTAACTCTGTTTTAGAAGCTTGCATAGCAAGGTGGATATAATGTCCTTTTCCTGTAGCTATTCCATCCTCATCAATCGAAATTCCATCAGAATATAACAATATACTTGTTCTGTAGCCTTCATACCAGCTTTGTTTGCCAAAGTGAATGATATTTCCACCCTTCAAATTATGTTTAACCTTGTCAATCGTTAGGTAGCCTTTGGTCACTTCTGGCGAATCGTCGTCGTCTTTACTACAGTGAGTAAATAATATGCCAACAAGGCATAGTAGCGAAAGTAGTTTTACTGTTGTTTTCATAATTCTGCATTTAGTTTGATTATTAGTTTCTTCTTATTTGTTAGTAGTGCAAATCTAAGAGGATTCTGCATTATCAAGTTGTACTATTTGCGCAACATGTAGTATTATTCACGCATTAACACTCTGTGTGATTAGGACTATTTGCGCAACAAAAGTATCTATATCTCTATTAGTCAGCCTTATATGTGTGCAAGTGTCTGGTTTGTTTTATTCACTTAAGAGTTGAGTCCACACCGGAAAATCAATTTGTCTATCTTCATCTCCGATCACCCTCGTAAGGAACTTTGGCTGCGTGCTGATTGTACCATTTTTCCTTTTTAGAGGGGGTAGCGGGTAGAAAAAATTAAATAATCAGTAATCGATAGTAGAAGCCAAATAATTTACGCTCCACAGAGCGAATCATCCACAAAAGCAAGCTTCCAACCCTCGGGAGTATGAATGAAATAGAACCCTCGTGGGTTGTTGTATGCATTGGGCAGATACACTACTATGATTGCTGCATTTGGATATATAATATCCACTTGTTCCGTTTCAAAGGTTTCCATATCTACAAGCAATTCGGGAACTGTTTCTATCCATTGGTAGTATATCTTGTTGTTATCATCAGAAAGCATACAGGGGTTTTCATCAGCTGCAATTAGTTCAAACACCTCTTTGCCGTTTGTTTCGGGTTTCGTTTCAAAATCTGTGTAGTCATCAAAAGCAAAACCTTCGCTTCTGGAAGCCAGCTTTATTACTGTTCCAGGAGCATGATAACGCCTTACATCCATATTGGGGTCAATGTATGGATTCAGTGATTCATCCTTGTTGTTGAGTAGCGCGTTGATGTTTTTGTCCCAATAACAATCGTGTAGAAATTCTCTTATAAAAGCGAGGAACTCATATTCTAATTCTCCAACAGAGGCATTGTCTTGCTGTGTGCTATACACATCTACCTCTAACGATTCGATTACTTGTTTTATAACATCTTTCATCCTCTTCTTTTCTTCCTCAGGATACTGAAAGAGAAGATTGAAATAGTTGTCGTTGTGGAGTTGTGCATAGTGGGTGTATACTATGTCCTCTGTTTTGTACTCAATAACATAGTAATTGTCTTTGAGTTTTTTATTAAAAACTCCCTCTATCCATTTCAACTCCTCTCGAAAAGCTTCTTCCAATGTATACAGCTCGCCTCCTGTGAGGTAATCATTTTTATAGTCGCGATACACAAGGAGTTGTACACTTTCATCCTCTGAAAAGAATTTTTGTCCATCCCCATTATCCGATTCGCCTTGCGGAATAAGAAAGTTGGGATACGCAACACGATAGTGGTACTGTTGATTGTGGTAAACTTCGTATTCTACGGAGTTTTGGGTTGTCTCTTTTTTGTGGGTGTTGCTACCACAAGCAGAGAGTGATACTACAAAAAGAGTAGAGTATATTAAAATCAGTTGTTTCATTTGATTTAAAATTTGAGGATTTCGAAGTGGACTTGCCTATTAATATAATTGAAGCAATCAATATGACTACTATCTTGCTTTATAATCAGTTACATCTTGGGCAACTATTTGAATAGAATTATCTTCGTTGTTTGCAACAGACAGATTGTTTTCGAAGTCGATGAATGCTACACTGTTGTTTTTGAGCCACATAGGTTTTTTGTTGCTGGAAATATCTGTTTGTGTTAGTATCATCTGATTACTTCCATCACTATTGGCGATACAATACGGTCCGTGTCCCAAATCGCCCATCTCAATAATTGCACCAAAAAGTATTTTTGTCTTATCGGGCGAAAGCAGGAAGGAGGTAAAGGTTGTTTCGACCCAAAAATCCTCCTCCTCATTACTCTTCAGGGAGTTAAAATCAAGATGATCGCTCAAGCATACATCAGCATCGTGGTGCGAATAGTAAAGTTGTCCGTCAACCACTTTAAAGTACTGTTCAAATTTATCAGAGGATAACTCTCCAGAGGCTTTTTGTATTAGGTGGTAATCGTATTCTTTATGAACAATACTATTGTTGGCAATGGAGTAGATTGCCATTGACTCGAAGTCGTAGTAATTCCAATTAAAATTGTGACATAGTAATAACGCTCCATTGTTGTAATAGAGTGGGGTGGCTTGGCCATAAGTTTCGGTAGTGCAATCCTCCTTGGTCAGCTCCAAATTGGTAAGCCATTGTGGAGCAACTTCAGGTTGGTTAATATCGGCTGATTTAAGCCACAGCATACTATCGCGCGCTACACTGTAGTAGAGTATCTCTCCTTTATCATCGAAAGTAAAATTGAAAATTGGCTCTGTCTCTTCTTCAAATTTCACTGCTTGGTTTTCGGCTACACTGTGAAAGAAGAGTTCGCCCTGGATTAGATAGGTTAGGGGACATTGGGTGTAATCAATATCTGTATGTTTTTCTATCACTATTTCTGTGGAAGTTGTATCAATTGCTTGATGCTGATTGTTTCCACTTTCTTTGTTGCCACTATTGCATGCAGTGAAGAGGGCAAAGAGGGTGAATAAATAAGCTATCTTTTTCATTATATTGGGTTTTTTATTAGTGTTTCGTTCAATCTGTGATGAACAGTGCGCGTTAAACTTCTACCTGACACAGTTTGGAATATTTGCAATCCAAATTCTGGAGCAATAGCGAAGATATGATCGAAAATATCCGATTGAACTTGTTCATATTTAACCCAAGCTTGTTGGGTACAGAAAAAATAGATTTCTATTGGCACACCTTTCTCAGTCGACTGCAACTGACGGACAATAAATGTCATATTGGGGTGGACAAAATCAGAGGCAAGTAAGTAGTTTTCCAAATATTTTTTGAATGTACCAATGTTGGTCAATCGACGTTGATTATAATATTCCACAATACCCTCGTTAGACTTAACAATTGCTTTCTTTTTTTCTTCGATATACTCTTTCAAAAGTTTGAATTTGCTGAACTTCTCAATTTCTTCAGGCGATAAAAAGTGAATAGAGTCAATGTCTATATTAATCGATCGTTTGATGCGTCTTCCACCAGATTGTTGCATGCCTTTCCAGTTTGTGAATGATTCTGATACAAGATTGTATGGAGGGATGGTGGTTATTGTTTTGTCAAAATTTTGAACTTTCACAGTATTTAAACCTATGTCAATAACTGTTCCGTCGGCATTGTGTTTTGGCACGCTTATCCAATCACCTACTTCTACCATTTTATTTGTTGAAAGGCTTATCCCTGCCACAAATCCCATAATTGTATCTTTGTATACAATGAGGAGAATCGTTGCCATAGCACCCAATCCTTTCAAAATGTCTAAGAAGTCTTTATTAGCAAAAAACGATATAATTATTATTCCTCCAAAAAAGAATACTAATACTTTTATTAGTTGGAGGTAAATTTTTAGATTTGCTCTGTCAGTGGGTCTTCGTTCTTTATATATATCGTAAGCCGTATTCAACAATGAATTGATGAGCATCAATGTGATAAGAGTGAAATATGTGCCAGTAATAGTGTTTATAAACTTTCGAAATACATCTGAAGCAATGAATACATCTATCCAAAAGAAAATTATACCAAACAGATAATAAGATAGTATCTCAAAAAACTTGTTTTCGAATAACTTATCATCCCAATCAGTTTTTGTGTTACGTACTAAGATAGGGATGTATTTTTGCATTAATAGCTTCCCTAACTTCCCGATTGTATAGGAGAGAAGGAAAATAAAGATTAATGCCAATACAGATTGTATGAAAATTGCCCACAAGTGAGACACTCCCATGCTTTCAAGAAAACTGATGCTTTGCTCTCTAAGTGCTACTAAGTTGAAGTTCATAGTAAATGTGTTTTGTTGTTATGCTTATTCGTAGTTAGACCAGAAAGTGACGAATACAGTTTTTGGCTTTTTCTTCATCACGCTCTACAGATAGATTTTCAGTATAGTTCTATTCACTGTTTTATTAGTTTTTGGTAACATATCTCGTCTTAAAATCAAATACATTTTCAGCTATCATCTCAATGCTGTTTTCATCGTTGTTTGCCACATAGAGATTACTCTCTTGATCCATAAAAATCACGCTATTGTTATTTACCCACACTGGCAATGCTTCAACAAAACGATCAGACGGTTCCAATATCATTTGGTTGCTGCCATCAATATTAGCCATACAATAGGGACCGTAGACCCACTTGTGTTCCAAGATTTGCGCCACGAAAAGTACTTTTGAACTATCTGGTGAAAATGTGAAACCATAGTAGTAACTATCCTCTGAGGCATAAGAATCATCCTCATTTTTTTCTTCTTCAGTATAAAAATCCATTCTATCGGTCAAACAGATTTTTGCATTATCAGATATGTAGTAGGCATCTTCGTCGATTGTTTCAAAATACTCTTCGTTTTTTTCCGTTGTGAATGCACCAAAACTGCTTGGTATAAGTGTATAATCAAGTTCACTGTGGTTAATAGTATTATCGGAAACAGTGTACATGCTCATTTTATCATAGTGCTGGGAGGCAGAATGAAAACCGTGTTGAATGATCACTTTTCCTTCGTTGTAATAGAGTGGGCTCATCTCTTTATTTGAGAATGCCTTTGCCTTTATTAGTTGCCAACTAATTACCCACTCTGGTTTGATCATCTCCTGTTTGCTGATGCCTGCTGCCTTAAGCCAAAGGGTGTTGTTGCGCTCTACGCTGTAATAAAAAGTTTCGCCTTCATCATCAAAAACGAAGTTTAAGATAGGATCGGGCTCTTCTACAAATTTAACTTTTTCATTCCCTTCAAAATCATGAAAGTACAATTCGCCATCAATCAAATAGGCAAGAGAACAATCTGTGTAAGTATACACAGCATTTGTTTGCTTGTTATTGCTACTGGTGTTACTATTACATGCTGATAATAAGGTGAGTAGTGCAAGCAAATATATAATTTTTCTCATTTTACTGCATTCTTAATTTTTATATCGCGACTTAAAATCTGAAACATTTTCAGCTATTTTTTCAATAGAGTTATCATCGTTGTTTGCCACATAAATATTATTCTCATAATCTATAAAAACCACACTATTGTTTTTTAACCATATAGGTTTACTTTCGATGATACGATCTGATTCTTCTAATACCATTTGGTTCCTACCATCAATATTGGCTATGCAATAGGGTCCCTGAACCCACTCACGCTCCAACATTTCTGCAGAAAAAAGAATTTTTGTACTGTCTGGTGAAAAACTGTAATTTCCAAAACTTCTATACACTGATATTTCAAACTCATCTTTATTTTTCTCTTCTATTGCTCTGAAATCTATCTTGTTACTTAAACAGACCTTTGTATTATTCTGTATATAGTAGACATTCTCATCAATTGTTTCAAAATATCTTTTCTGTTCTTCCCAGGTAAGTTCGCCATAGCTACTTCCTATAAGTTCATAGTTGTGACCTCTGTGGCTAATAATTTCATCGGAAACAATATACATATTCATGTCATTAAAATATTGAGAGTCCAAATGAAAGCCATACAGTATAATAACTCTCCCTTGGTGATAATAGAGTGGACTCATCCCCAGATAGCTAAAATCCTCCTCTTTTGTAAGTTGCCAATCAATCACCCACTTAGGTGTAATTTTCGATTTACTCATGTCTGCAGATTTAAGCCACAGTGCACTATCTCGTTCAACAGTATAGTAAAATATTTCTCCACTATCATCGAATACAAAATTCAATATTATATCCTCCTCCTCCACAAATTTCACCGCTCTTTTTTCATCAGTATTGTAAAAATAAAGTTCATCATTATTATTCCTATATGCCAATTGGCAATTTGTGTATGCGTTTTCGCCAGTTTCTTCTATAATGACATCTGTAGAACTTATTTCACTGTTTTTATCTCCCTTATTCTCATTAGCATTATTGCAAGATGCAAAAATGAAGAGTATTGATAAAAAGCACATTGTTTTTTTCATTGTCTGAGTGTATTAATGTTATTATCTTTTCCACTTTTCGTTTTTCCAATGCAGCATAATGTCTTTGCTTGCTTCATAAAAAACATCATAGTTTTCCTCGTTGTCAATCAAATTTTCTATATCTATACCTATGGTTATAGAAGTGCCGTTTTGGGGTAGCTGGTAATAGAGATGATATGCACCCTTGGCAAATTGTTTTTCTGCAAATTGTAGGCTTTCGGGCGAAAGTTGCGAAACATCAATAAAATCGGTTAGCTTGTAGTTTTGATTACCGCCAAGTTTGTACTTATGGTCTTCGGTAAGTTTACCATCATCGTAGAAGAATACCCTTATCTCGCTGCCTTTTTCTGTTGAGTTGTTTGTAGCCACCAATTTGCCACCATCCTTTAAATTCCAATAACACATTTCCCAATCATATTGCGAACCAGTAAGGTTGAGGTAATCGTTTTTTATATCACAAACACCAATGGGTGTTAACGAAATATCAAATGCTTTATCTTCACCAACATGATTGAGTAACAGCGCTCTATTTTCTTTACTTATCTCTTCCACTTGAAACACATCATTGGGTAAGAGCAGAAATATATCTTTAATGTTTACATGTTTTGGATTTGTGGTCGCTTGCGCTATTCCTTTTTCCATTTCTACAGGACTCAATGTTTTGGAGGTGGCATTTTTGTTGCTCTCTCCTTTGCAAGCAACAAAAAGCACCACTAAAACAAATAGATAAATTGATTTATTCATTTCTATTCTCTTTTTTGTAGATTGACAGTGTGAGATAGGTAAATTGTTTTGTTACTCGAAGTATTCAATCTCTCTTTCAATTCTACTCTGTTGTTCTCCATCTTTATATGTGATTGATTTAATCCAATTACCCTTTTCATCAAATTCGTACTCAATAATTCGTTTAGAGGGACCGCCGTCTAAATAAACCTCTTCTATTACATTCCCTTTCTCATCATATTTAAATTGATTCTTAAAATCAAACATGCTGTTTAGCAGAGAGTGGAAATCTTTTTCTATCATGTTGCCATTATCGTCATATTGATAGGTGGTGGAGAGACAATGTAGATCATTGGCATCGAAGTTGTTTTCCTCAATCACATTATCCTTTTCATCATATTCAAAGACTATTCTATTGTAAAAAACATCATCATCGTTGTGATGTCTCTCTTCTATTACATTCCCTTTGTCGTTATGAACATAGCGTTGCCTTAAAGAAAGTGCTCCATCAGCATCTAAGGTGGTTTTTTCAATCATATTCCCTTTATCATCGTAAGAATAAAAGTCTCTGAATGATAATTTGTCACGGTAATAGGTTTCCTTTTCAATCAGCCTCTCCTCGTCATCATATTTATAGATTCTTTTGGAGGAGATGCTACCATCAGATTCATAGCTCAAGTATAAAACCTTGTTACCTTGCCTATTAAACACTGTTTCAAAACCTCCTCCCGATACAAAAATAACAGTTCCATTCTCAGCATCCTTTTCAGCTCTTGCGCGCAAATCTCTGACTGACTTTACTTCGCCAAACAGGTTGTTCTTATTCAGTGTTATCTCTTTTGTCTCTTTTGTCTCACTCTTGCAGGCAAACAGCAATGTAACAAGGGCAAGGAGATAATAAATTCTATTCATAGTGCTTATCTATTGTTATTGTTGTTTTTTCAAAACATATTATTTGTCACTAAAAGTGGCAGAAAAATAGGAGATTAATCTATCTCTCTATCAAGGACCCGTGTTAAACTCTATTGTTTTCACCAACTCATCCTCATCAAGTGTAATGATAAGCGACATATAACCGCCTATAATTATAGTTTCACCCCCTTCATCATTTTCGAAGATAAAATCTTGTGTCAATTTGAATTTTTCCATCAAATAGGTCTTGTCGCATCGCTTATCTTCACAAACAATCCATCCAAAACGCGCTCCAGGTTTGTCAATAAAAGCATGAATCATTTGATTGTCTTCATATACTAAACGAATGCCATCATACTCCATCGTGGTTGTGGTTACAATGTAGCCTTCGTCTACGAAACCCGATACTTCCATTGTCTTTTCCTCTGCTTCTTCCGACAAAGGTTTTCCCATCAATCGTTTTGCATCGAGGGGGTTAGCTCCTAATTGAAAGTTGGCAAGTGCAAAGTTTTGTAGAAAAAGTATCTGTTGTTCATCTTCACCAGCTTCAAGATACACTGTTTCTATATAGTCTATCAAAAATGAATCTCCAGACTGCACGAGCGAGAGGGTACTTAAAAACAGGTCATCTTCGCCGAAGTGAACCATTACTGAATATATCAAATCGGAGAGATGCGTTATAACTACATTTTTCAAGAGAAAGCCAGGCTCCACTCCATTTCCTCTTCCAAAGGGATACCAAATCTCTTTACCCAAAGGATAAATGTCTTTCCACTTATTTTTATACGCTTCTTCGGCAGCTATTTGCTCTTCTTCTGTTTCGAAATCAGGATATTCAAATATTTGTAGTGATTCAATAAAAAATTGATAATACTGCTCTGTTAAAACACGCTCTTCATCTGGAAAACAATACCCGTTGCCATCTTGGCAATTGAAGATGGATTTTAGCCATGTTTCGCCCGATACAACCTGTTGTTCACTTGTTGTTTTTTTCAAAGAATCGGACTTGTTCTCACCTGTTTTACCAGACGATTGAGTGCAACCAATTGATAGGGCTACTACTAAAAGTGAGCAGATAAATATTGCTGCAGATAAAATTGTTTTATTCATATTTATTTCTTGTTTTAAAAATTAAGATAGAAGTCATTTAAAATGAAAGAAAAAATAGACAGCTCCTATGCGTTTCTGGTCGCGTTCATTAGCTTTGCCAATGCTGTTTCCTTTTGCATCCCTTACTGTTCCGTCCGATTCTACTTTTCCAACACGATTGCCCGATGCATTACGCACTGTTCCATCCGACTCTATCTTTCCCATTCGGTTGCCCGAAGCATTGCGTATTGTTCCGTCCGATTCAATCTTTCCCATTCGGTTGCCCGAAGCATTGCGCACAGTGCCATCCGACTCTATTTTTCCGATACTGTTTCCTGCCGAATTGCGCAAAGTGCCGTTAGACTCAATTTTGCCAATACGATTGCCCGAGGAATTGCGTATTGTTTGTGCCACTGATATGTCGACCATGGCGACAAACAGAATAAGTAGGAAAAAAACTTTTGTTTTCATATTTCTATCTGATTATTGATTAATGTGAAAATAGAGGCTATTCGACACACTTTTGCCAAAACAACCTTAATCTTTCACACATCGAACAGAATAACCTACCTCTTTGTTTTTTTCAAAACTGTTTACTTTACTAGTTTCGTAGCTCAAACTGAAACACCAAGATTCATTTTCATTATTCTCGGTGGCACACCACCAATAACCATAGTTGTTAATGTATGAATAATCTCCACTTTGACCACGAAAACCACCCGGAAGTGCTGTGAAACCTGTTTCGTTGGATGCATTCGCATTTGGAGAAGTCCAATGCGTTAGACCGACTTCTTTCAGTTTGCCTCCAGCCACCTCTACACCATTCAAGTTGGTGATTAGTTGTGTCCATTCGACACGGCTGGGTAGATGCCATCCTTTGGGGCAAACACCTTGAACTTTACTTGGATTTGTCACACTACTTTTTGCTCCAGCCATTGCTGCTGCCCAATTGTATAATACTCCGTAAATTGTATAGTTTTCTGTCTTTTTAGCATCCGCTACTACTTTACCTGAGTAATCGTACACATAATAGTAGGGTTTTGTTTCCGAGCCTGTCACATGTTCAACCACACTTGGCAAATACTTTAAGTTTTCTGCCATCCATGTTTGTTTTCCTATAGTTATGATTTGATACACATTATTATCGCGAGAGTCTGTGAAACTGCTGGGAAGTGCCTCTTCTGTCTTAAAACTGACAGTGTTGCCATATCCTACCCCCGCACTATTAGTGACATAAGCGCGCACATTATAGGTAGTTCCTGGATTTAAACCTTTCAAACTGCTTGTGAAATTTCCGGCAGCTGGACTTTCAGAAGTCTTTTCATCTAATATTGTAGGTGTATGTTCGCTACTCCAGCAGAGTCCACGAGCAATTATTGACGCCCCACCATCGGAGGTGATAATACCACCACTTTTTGCAGTTGTTTGTGTAATATCTGTAATTTCCGAGGTTGTTAGCACAGGTATTCCTACCTCAAAGTTATCATCCTTTTTGCAGCCAAATACTGTTGTTAGTATTATGCCTACTAATAGTAATTGGAGCGAAATAATAATATTTTTTTTCATTGTCATGGTGTTTTAATGTGTGAATGCTTATTGTCATTTATTCATCTTGTTATTGTCATCCTATTGATTAGATCCGCACAAATATGGACTACATCTTATTGGTCTTGTTTCCTCACAAGTTTTTATAGGCATACAACCCTAAAAAAGAGAGGAGTTATAAAATGCAAGCATATAATAATGAGGATAATTGTGCTAAGAAATATCCTTTCAATAAGTTGAGCGATGAATTTGGAGTTATTTAAAGTAATAATAAACAACTCCAAATTCTACTCATCACCCTTTTGTACTACCATGTAAGGTAATCACCCTTATTAACACCTTTAGCATCATACTGAGGGTTAAGATATCCATTGTCTTCCCAACTTTTCCAAGTCCAACCATCCGTGTTTTGTGAAGCCATTTTAGTTACAACTTCTGTTGGAATCTTTCCTGAAAGGCGGTTTTCGTTGATAACGAATTGCCCTATTTTTGTTAGTTTTTGGAAATCTACAGGAATATTTCCTGTCAGTTGATTTTTTGAGAGGTTCATATATTTCAATTTGACCAACTTACTCAGTGATGCAGGAATCGTTCCCGTAAATTGGTTTCCATGAAGCTCTAAAAACAAAAGTCCAGTAAAATTGCCGATAAAAGAGGGTATTGTGCCCGATAGCTTATTGTTGTGCAGCCCCATCTGTTCTAACTTAGTTAGGTTGGTCAATGCTTCGGGAATGTTCCCAGCGAGCTGATTTTTGCTAAGATTAAGACCTTTAAGTTCAGTTAAACTACCAAGAAAAATGGGAATTGTGCCAGTCAGTTTGTTGCCACTTAAAACAAGATAGTTTAGTTTTTTTAGTTTCCCCACTACTGCAGGGATCTCCCCTGTAAATTCATTGTCTGCTATATTAAAAAGCTTGAGTTCAATCAATTTATCTAACGAAGAGGGTAAAGGTCCTTTGAGTGCATTGTCGTAAAAATGCAAGTCTGTTAGTTTTGTTAATTTACCTATCGATTCAGGAATAGTACCCGAAAGACCTCCATTAGGTAGTTCAATTTTAATTACCCATCCTTCACTATCAACTGTAATTCCTTCCCATTTGCTGATATCTGACTTCGAATCGTCAACCTTCCACAGATTTTCTGGTGCAATGCGATTATTCGTTTCTCTTCGATTATTCCAATTGTCACCATCTGTACTATTGTAAAAATCCTTTAGCCATACACGTTGCTCTGCCAAAGCCAATTCTAATGAGTTGTCTGGCTCTTCAGTATCTTTTGGATTCTCAGTTTTATCTGTCTCTTTTTCTATTTCGTCAATAGAATCGTTTTTGCTACATGCAGCAACCATAATCAGTACTGCTAATAAAAATAGTTTTGTTTTCATTTGTTTTTGTTGTTTTGCAGTTAATTCTTAGTATATATTGATTATTGAATTATGCAAGGTTACTTTTGATAACACCCCCCCCAAGCTAATCCCTCACACATCTAACAGAAAAACCTCCATCCTTCACATCGTTTACATCCTCTGCAGTACTCTTATCGTTGTGAATGAGCATACACCATGAATTATCAACATCACTTTCTGTAGAGCTCCACCAGCAAGCAATATCTCCTTGATAATCGAAGTCTCCTCTAAAAAACTCTCCACTTGGGAGGGCGGTAAATCCTGCTTCGTCAGTTCCTCCTATATTTGGAATCTTCCAGTGCTTATTGCCAGATTCCTTCAGTATGCCACCCGCCTTTTCTTTACCACCCAAATAGTCGATTAATTCATTCCATTCATCTATGCTTGGCAAATGCCACCCTTTGGGGCAAACACCTTGCACTCTGCTTGGGTTTTTATTGCTGCTTTTGGCTCCTGCCATTGCTGCCGACCAATTGTACAGAACTCCATGAGTTATATAGTTTTTTGTCTGTTTGACCTCTTCTATATCAGTGCCTTTGTAATCGTACACATAATAATGAGGCTCTGCGTTAGAATGCTTATCGAGACCATTTAGACGAGGTAAATACTTCAGGTTTTGCACCATCCACACTTGGTTGCCTATCGTTACAAACTGGTAAACATTATTGTCTCGGAAATCCATAAAAACGTTAGTAGATTCTATTAAGTCGTTGATAACTTCTTTGTCGCAACTCGTTGATAACAGGAGTATAAACCCCACAACGAGAATTGGAATCGAAAAAACATTTTTCTTTTTCATAACTTTATATTTTAAAATTGCTTGTTGTTTGTAAGCTCTTGATACTGATTGCTTGATTTTTATTTAGTTATCTCTACTCTTTTCATTCCTTTATAACTTGGAATGTTTTTCAACTCTTTTAGATATTCAATAATGCTTTCGGCTGTGGGTCGAAACAATCCCTGTCCAGGGTCTTGGCGTTCGTATCTATAGATTGATGCCATATAGTCATTCATAACCACTGTGTATGTTTTGTCCATATCAAATGGCTCACCATTTGATGTAAAAAGCTCCACATCTTTGAGGCTTTCATCCGAGTTAAGTATATAACGAGTGGTCATTCCTGAAGGATAAATGGGCAAATCTTCATCAAGTGTATAAGCAGAAA
>CAZUHZ010000041.1:0-11443 GCA_964620895.1 uncultured Dysgonomonadaceae bacterium
GGTAGAAGTTTTTCATATTTTTATTTTCTGAAATTAGCTCTTTATACTTCTATTGCCCTTGACTTTAGTCAAGGGGATTGAAGTTTTCAAAGTAATTAATGGCTTTAGCCACATTTCCCGAAAACTCTAACAGATATTCAGAGAATGTGGCTAAAGCCAAATCCCGATAAATCTCTTATCCGTCGGTTAAAACCAACGGCTATAAAAAGATTCGGGAATCATCTATTTAGTTATTTTTCAGAAATATAACTCCATCCATATTTTTAATTTTCTTATCAAGACTCAAAACTACAGGTTTTCAGACTATCACTATCTAATGACTAGCCCACGTCTCCCTATCCAAATTTCGATAATTAATAGCTTCAGCTAAATGGCTTGGTTGCACCCTTTCGCTATCCTCTAAATCTGCTATTGTGCGAGAAACTTTTAGTATTCTATCATAAGCACGAGCTGAAAGATTAAGTCTCTCCATTGCAGTCTTCATCAATTGCAAACCAGTTTCATCGGGGAGAGCAAATTTATTAATTTGTTTAGAGTTCATTTGAGCATTGCAATAGACTCCACTAATATCTTTAAAACGTTCATCTTGAATTTCACGCGCCTTTATTACACGTTTACTTATTTCAGAGCTATGCTCAGCAGGTGCTCTATCAGATATTTTTTCGAAGGGTACTGGTACAATTTCTATATGGATATCAATTCTATCGAGCAAAGGACCTGATATTTTGTTTAAATACTTTTGAACAGTTCCAGGCGCACAAACACACTCTCTATCAGGATGATTGTAAAAACCACAAGGGCAAGGATTCATAGCAGAAACCAACATAAAACTTGCTGGATACTCTACTGTAAATTTTGCACGAGAAATTGTAATTTTTCTATCTTCGAGTGGTTGACGCATTACTTCCAGCACACTTCTGTTAAATTCGGGTAGTTCGTCAAGAAACAAAACTCCATTGTGCGCCAAACTTATTTCACCTGGCTGTGGGTAAGTTCCACCTCCAACCATGGCTACATCGCTAATAGTGTGATGTGGAGAGCGAAATGGTCGGCGAGACATTAAAGCTGTGTTTGTTCCTATTTGCCCAGCAACACTATGTATTTTTGTGGTTTCTAATGCTTCATCTAGTGTGAAAGGAGGTAAAATTGATGGCATTCTTTTTGCCATCATAGATTTTCCCGATCCTGGAGGACCTATCATAACGATATTATGCCCTCCTGCTGCTGCTACTTCGAGCGCGCGTTTCACATTTTCTTGACCTTTTACATCAGAAAAATCAAAATCGAAAGAAGATTGATGATTCAAAAACTCTTTATTAATATCTACAATAGTAGGAGTTAGTTTACCTTCATCATTAAAAAACTCGACAACTTCTTTAATACTATTTACACCCAACACTTCTAAGCCTTCTACAACAGCAGCTTCTTTGGCATTCTCTTCGGGCAAAATAAAACCTTTGAAACCACTCTCTTTCGCTAAAATAGCGATGGGCAACACTCCTTTGACAGGGAGAATAGTTCCATCAAGTGATAGTTCTCCCATCATTATATAATCAACAAGTTTATCTGTCTTTAATCCCTCTGATGCAGCCAATACTCCAATAGCAAGAGGCAAATCGTAAGCAGAACCCTCCTTACGTATATCGGCTGGAGACATATTGATAACAATTTGCTTTCGCGGAAATTTATAACCATTGTATTGCAAAGCAGAAATCATGCGTTCATGGCTCTCTTTAACCGATGCATCGGGTAAACCAACTAAAAGAAATTTTATACCTTTTGAACAGTTAACTTCAATCGTAATTAATGTTGCACTAATTCCTTGTACAGCAGCAGCAAAAATTTTAACTAGCATGTAGAATATTTTTTAGTTCTTAGATTTTTCAGTCTTTTTATTAACCAAATTTTTTACATCACTTATTGGAATATCTCTTGTGACAATTTTACCTGTAGGATCAATTAAAATATTAAATGGTAAGTAATGTATATTATAAGCTTCAACTATATCCGATCCCCAACTTTTATCTTCAATAATTACTTTCCATGGAATAGAATCTAATGAAATATTTGTGATAGGTAAAGTGTCTGAATCAATATAAACTGAAAGAAATTTAATATCTAAACTATCTAAGGAGTGGTAAGTATCTTTTAAAATTTCAATATTTTCTTTCGATTCATCACTATTTGATGATAAAAAAGAAAGCAACAAGTATTTATCTATAAAATCAGACGATTCTAAATACTCGTCATTATCATCCTTTAGTTTGAAATATGGCATTTGAGCACCTTCTGAAGAAAGCTTTAGTTTTTCATTATAGTTTTTCAATCTAAAAGCTAAGGAAGAGTTTAAAGCATCACCTTCTAAGTATTCAAGAACCCTACTTAAGGTTTCGGTATTTTCGTTGTTCTTAAAAAACTCATTAATTAAAATAACACTAGATATTTTTTCTGGATTTGATACTATAAACTCTTCTGCCTTTTGTGCTAGTTCATGATTTAATGAATTTAAAGTGGCTGTCTCCTCTTTTTCAGAAATAAAATTAGCTGAATTTAGTAAAGTATCATTTTCAAAATGTATTCTTTTATATAAAAGGGACCGTTGTTTTAGAAGTGTTTCATTTTCTCTTTTAAATTTCGTCAAATCATTATTTATTTCACCCCCTTTTACTTCAATTAAATCTGACAGATCAGCATCACCTTTCATATTAATTTTATTTATTCCTTTATCTGAAAACACTATTGTAGAGGAACTAAAATCATTAAAATAAAATGTAACTATAGTTGTAGTATCTACATTTTGAAAATAAGAAAACTTTCCATTCTTATCAACCAATATAGTATCAACATGAATGGTGTCGGATAAACGAGAAGAGGCAATGATATATGGAGACATTAAATTTGATAACTCTCCTTCAATAATCAATTTATTTTCTTTTTTTTGACAGGCTGCTAATACAAAAGAAAACAATAATATAGCTACAATTGATTTTATCATTTTAATATACCAATTAATGTAATTACAAAAGGACAACTTCAAATTCATAATCAATATTCAAGAAACAATTTAATTAGGAACAACAAAGATAAATCTTTTTCTTTAATATTCTATTTCTTTTACAATAATTTACGTGAATATTTCAATTTATCTTTTGCTCATCGTTGTTGATTAAAGGATAAATAAGTAATTTTGCTGGCTAATGTAGTTTAATATGAAAAAAAAAATACTAGTTACTGGTGGAGCCGGTTTTATTGGTTCGCATTTGTGTAAAAAACTTCTAGAGCAAAACAATGAAGTTCTTTGTTTGGATAACTATTTTACGGGAAGTAAAATGAATGTCTTACCAATGCTCGACAACCCAATGTTTGAACTTATACGGCACGATATTGTGAATCCGTACATTGCAGAAGTTGATGAAATTTATAATTTAGCCTGTCCTGCCTCTCCCATACACTATCAGCACAATCCCATTCAAACTGTCAAAATATCTGTGATGGGAGCAATAAATATGTTAGAGACAGCCAAAGCCACAGGCGCAAAGGTGCTACAAGCTTCGACTAGTGAGGTGTATGGTGATCCAAAAATTCATCCGCAAGTAGAGTCGTACTGGGGAAATGTAAATCCTATAGGTGAACGATCATGCTACGATGAAGGAAAGCGATGTGCAGAAACTCTTTTTATGGATTATCATCGTCAAAGTAACCTCAAAATAAAAATCATCCGAATTTTTAATACTTATGGTCCAAATATGCACCCAAATGATGGTAGGGTAGTTTCAAACTTTATTGTACAGTGTCTGCAGAACGAAGATATAACTATTTATGGAAACGGAAATCAATCACGTAGCTTTCAGTATGTAGATGATTTAATTGAAGGAATGGTGAAAATGATGGCAACACCAGATACATTTATTGGACCCGTAAACATTGGAAATCCTAATGAATTTACTATTTTAGAATTAGCACAAACAGTGATAAAACTGACCAATTCAAAATCTAAACTAATTTTTAAGAATTTACCAAAGGACGACCCTCAGCAAAGAAGACCAGATATAAGCCTTGCAAAAGAAAAACTAGATTGGAGTCCAAAAATTGAACTTGAAGAAGGATTGAAAAAAACAATCGATTATTTTGACAAGCTTCTCAAAAAAAACTAATATACAAAAATCTATGCCTTTTTTTTCAATTATTATTCCTGTTTATAATCGTCCAGATGAAGTAGATGAGCTATTGGAAAGTTTGAGTAAACAGACTTACCTCGATTTTGAGGTGTTACTCATAGAAGATGGTTCTACTGAAAAGTGCGACTTAGTTGCTCAAAAATACAACGATGAAATAAACATTCGATACTATTACAAAGAAAATAGTGGGAGAAGTGAAACTAGAAATTATGGAATGGAAAAGGCAAAAGGTGAGTACTTTGTTTTTTTCGATTCTGATTGTATTATTCCGCACTTTTATTTTGAAAAAATAAAAAAAACACTCACCGAAAACTATACTGATAGCTACGGAGGTCCTGACAAAGCAGATGAGTCTTTTAGTGATTTACAAAAAGCCATTAGCTTCTCAATGACATCTTTTCTTACAACAGGCGGCATAAGAGGATCGAAAGGAGTGAAGATGGAAAAATTTGCTCCTCGTACTTTCAATATGGGGTTTTCTAAAAAAGTATATGAAACAGTGGGAGGATTTAAAAACATGTTTGGTGAGGATATTGATTTAAGCCTCCGAATAAGAAACAGTGGATTTACATCTCAACTTATTTCAGATGCTTATGTATATCACAAAAGAAGGGTCAATCTACGCTCTTTTTATCGCCAAGTTCACGTTTTTGGTATGGCACGCATTTCATTATATCTACTACATCCTTCGTCTTTAAAGCTCGTACATACTTTACCAGCTTTATTTGCAGTATTATCGCTATTAATGGTGTTGCTTTCGCTTTATAATGTATGGATGCTTTTTCCTTTAATTCTTTACTTTGTTCTTATTTTTATAGCCTCATCTTTGGCGTATAAAAAGATATCAATAGGTTTATTATCAATTATTACATCGGCAATTCAATTGTATGGATATGGATGGGGTTTTATAAAATCGTACATTAAAAAAGTAATGTTTGGAAAAAATAAATTTGTAAATGATGAATTTGTAAATGATGAATTAGACAAATATTACAATAAAAAATAAATAGAATAAGAGCACCACTCTCTAAAAACAATCAATCATCTTTAACTCCATAAGCCAAATCTCCTGCATCGCCTAGCCCTGGCACTATATATGAATGTTCGTCTAATTCGGGGTCAATGGCAGCAGCCCAAATAGTAGTGTTGGTATCAGGAAATTTTTCTTTACAATAATCTATAGCCTGTTGACTTGCTATAATTGTAGCTATATGTATGTGTTTTGGCTTTCCTTTAGTAAGTAAAGCATGATAAGAAAGCTCCATACTTCCACCCGTTGCAAGCATCGGGTCTGTTATAATCAGTGTTTTGTCTGAAATTAAAGGAGAAGCAATATATTCAATGTGAATATTAAATGATAGTTGATTTTCCTTATACTTCCTATAAGCTGAAACAAAAGCACTTTCAGCATTATCAAAAAAATTAAGAAATCCTTGATGATAGATAAGACCTGCTCTAAGAATAGTAGCAATCACAATATTATTGTCCAATAAATTGATATTTGTTTCGCCAAGAGGAGTTTCAATTGTTTTATTGGTGTAAAGCATGTCTTTACTTATTTCGTAAGCCATTATCTCACCAATACGTTCTATGTTTTTTCTAAACCTCAGTCGATCATTCTGAACTTCTACATCTCTAATTTCTCTAACGAATGTATTAAGCAAAGAATTTTGTTTTGAAAAATTTACAATTTTCATATAGTAGCATTTACAATTACAATAAAAAATGGTAGAAATAGCTAAAGACAAAGATAACAGAAATAGTTTATTTTGATAAACTATTTTGCAAGGAAAATGTTTCATACTATAGACGGCAAAAAATTTACATTTAATTAAAGAAATATTTCTCTAATTAATAGCGTTATAAAAAAATAATATTTTACCTTTGTCGTCAATATATAAGTACATTGAAATACGTTGATAATAGTTCGAATAATTTTTTTAAAACTTTAATACAAATGACAAAATTAGATTTAAGCAAGTATGGAATAACGGATGTAAAAGAAATCGTTCACAATCCATCATACGAACAGCTTTTCAAAGATGAAACAGACCCAAACCTGAAAGGGTTTGAAAGAGGCCAAGAAACAGAACTTGGTGCTGTGAATGTAATGACAGGTGTTTTTACAGGACGTTCTCCTAAAGATAAATTTATTGTAAAAGACGAAACTACAAAAGATACTATATGGTGGACATCTGATCACGCAAAAAACGACAATAAACCAACTACTCCTGAAGTTTGGAGCGATTTGAAAGAACTGACTACAAAACAACTTTCAGGTAAAAAATTGTATGTTGTTGATACATTTTGTGGAGCAAACGAAAATTCACGCTTAAAAGTTCGCTTCATTATGGAAGTAGCTTGGCAAGCGCACTTTGTAAAAAATATGTTTATTCGTCCAACAGAAGAAGAACTAGCTAACTATGGTGAGCCAGATTTTGTATCGCTCAACGCTTCTAAAACAACCAATACTAAATGGAAAGAGCATGGATTGAACTCTGAAGTTTACACTGTATTTAATCTTACAGAAAAAATGCACGTAGTAGGTGGAAGCTGGTATGGTGGTGAAATGAAAAAAGGAATCTTCGCTATGATGAACTACTACCTACCACTAAACGGTATCGCAGCTATGCACTGCTCTGCTAACGTAGGTAAAGACGGTGATACAGCAATATTCTTTGGTCTTTCAGGAACAGGTAAAACAACTCTTTCTACCGATCCAAATCGTGCACTTATTGGTGACGATGAACATGGTTGGGACGATGAAGGTGTATTTAACTTTGAAGGAGGTTGCTACGCAAAAACTATCAACCTTGATAAAGAGTCAGAACCAGATATTTATGCAGCAATTAAACGCGATGCTCTATTAGAAAACGTAACAGTTGACGAAAATGGTAAAATTGATTTCGACGATAATTCAGTAACTGAAAATACTCGTGTATCATATCCTATTTATCATATCGACAATATTGTTAAGCCAGTTTCAAGAGCAGGACATGCTAAGAAAGTAATTTTCTTAACTGCTGATGCTTTTGGCGTATTGCCTCCAGTAGCTAAACTTACACCAGAACAAACCAAGTATCATTTCCTTTCTGGTTTTACAGCAAAATTGGCGGGTACTGAAAGAGGTGTTACATCTCCTCAGCCTACTTTTTCTGCATGTTTTGGAGCTGCTTTCCTTTCGCTTCACCCAACAAAATATGGTGAAGAACTAGTGAAAAAGATGGAAGCTAGCGGAGCTACTGCTTATCTAGTAAACACTGGATGGAACGGTACAGGAAAACGTATTTCTATTAAAGATACTCGTGGTATTATCGACAGAATATTAGATGGTTCGATAGACAAAGCAGAAACAAAAATGCTTCCATACTTCAATATTGAAATACCTACTTCTCTAAAAGATGTTGATGATAAAATTCTAGATCCTCGTGATACTTATACCGATTCAAAAGAGTGGGATGATAAAGCTAAAGATTTAGCTGGTCGTTTTATTAAAAACTTCGAAAAGTACACCGATAATGAAGAAGGAAAAGCACTAGTAGCTGCTGGACCACAACTATAATTGGAAAGTACAATTTATAATAATAAAAAAAGAGTGGAAAATTCCACTCTTTTTTTTGTTTACTACTTTTGTATAATACTACTTCAATCTGTTACAATCCATACTGAGCAGATATTTCAAGCATTCGCTCAATTGATTTTACAGCTTTAATTCTAATATTCTCATCAACAGTTATTTCGGGTTCTTCATTTTTTAAACACAAATAAAGCTTCTCGAGTGTATTCAATTTCATATAAGAGCATTCATTACATGCACACTCTGAATCTTCTGGAGGTGCTGGAATAAAAGTTTTAGTAGGATTTTGTTCTCTCAATTTGTGCATAATACCCGACTCAGTTGCAATAATAAATTTAGTATTATCAGAGTTAGTTGCATATTTCAATATGGAAGATGTCGATCCTACATGATTTGCAATTTCTAATATATATTGCTTGCATTCTGGGTGAGCTAAAATTAATGCATCAGGATTTTCTTCCTTCAATTTTAGCATCTTTACTAATGAAAACTGTTCATGAACATGACAAGCACCATCCCATAATAACATTTCTCTTCCAGTAATACTATTTATATAGTTTCCTAAATTTTTATCTGGTCCAAATATTATCTTTTCATCTTTAGGAAGTGATTCAATAATTTGTACAGCATTGCTCGATGTCACCACTATATCTGTCAAAGCTTTTACTGCAGCAGTAGTGTTTACATAAGATACAACGGTGTGACCTGGGTGATTGGCTATAAACTGCTCAAATTCATCTGCAGGACAACTATCGGCTAAAGAACATCCAGCTTCTCTATCGGGTATAAGTACTTTTTTATTTGGTGACAAAATTTTTGCTGTTTCTCCCATAAAGTGTACCCCACACATTACTATTATTTTATTTTGCGCTTTAGCAGCCCATTGAGCAAGAGCCAAGCTATCGCCTACATAGTCTGCTATACTTTGAATTGCGGCATCCTGGTAGAAGTGTGCAAGTATTAAGGCATCTTTTTCTTGACGTAATAAGTTTATTTGTTTTTCCAATTTAGTTTCTGTTTTCGAAGAATTATGAACTGACATATTATTATATATATAGTTTTAGTTTTAAAAATAAAAAAGAATGATGATGATATAAGCCTGTTAATACTGTTAATCTTTTATTGTTAAACTATTTTGATTCTAAGTTATTAATAAAAATAAGAGCAATATAGATAACTTATAAACAACCCAATTTTATCTTACTCATTATAAATCATTATCTTACAAATGTTATCATATTGTGTTGATAAACTTCAAAGTTAATAAAAAATATTCTTAAACTACATATTTGTCTGTTCAAAAGGTGATGAAGGGATACTGATAGATTAAAACAAGTTTTTGATGAAATTACAAACATGTATTGACATAAACTTTTAATTTTGAATTCCAAATTAATGAATCAACTTTCCATCTACATTCAATCAACAAGTTTTGAACAATTTATTAAAGGATAGCTTTCTGCATTTTTAATAATGGAAGTCAACTTACTGAATAGCTCTAAATCTATCTATTATAAAAGCGTTTGTTCGCACTATTAATAGATGACAATTAGAATGTTGGGTCATCAAAATGTCCATTTCCATCGAAATAAGACCAATAAATCATCATTTGTTGGTTGTCCACTTTCTATAAACTTAAAATAGACACGAAAATAGATGGTTTAAAAATAAAAAAGTTCCATATCTGTTCATATCCGCTAAATAGGAGTAAAATTAATTTCAAATCTACCTAAAAATAGATAATATAGCATTGAAATTAGAGGAAAAGATGTTACAATACTATCATAAACTGAAGACAATTTCAATTCTAGCTGTTGCAATATTCTAATTGTCATGAGTTTTTAAAGGTAAATCAATAAACAAATGATTATATTTGTAATAGAATCAGATTTAAATATTACTTTAAATGGTGATAGTTAGCTATCTGATAATTTGAGACTAAAAATAACACCCACAACAATAATATATGAAAGATTTTATAGAAACAGAATTAAAAAGTGAAAATGCCATACTAGTAGGACTTATCTCTCAAGAAGAGACAGAAGAACAAGTAACTGAATATTTAGACGAGTTAGCTTTTTTAGCTGACACAGCTAAGATAAAACCAGTTCATAGAGTAACGCAGCGTTTACCCATGGCAAACTCTGTTACATTTGTAGGATCGGGGAAGCTTGAAGAAATAAAAGAATTTATAGAAAGTAGAAAAGGTGAAGATGGTGAGGAGAGTGATGATGAAATAGGTGTTGTTATTTTCGATGACGAATTATCGGCACGTCAGATTAGAAATATAGAGAAGAAACTCAACATTCCTATTCTTGACAGAACGAGTCTTATATTAGATATCTTTGCTATGAGAGCGCAAACAGCTCATGCTAAAACACAAGTTGAGCTTGCTCAATATCAGTATATGTTACCTCGACTAACACGAATGTGGACTCACCTTGACCGCCAACGCGGTGGAGGATATATGCGAGGACCTGGTGAAACCCAGTTAGAGACTGACCGTAGAATTGTTCTTGACAAAATATCTAAACTAAAAAAAGACCTTATATCAATTGATAAGCAAAAAGCAGTACAACGCAAAAATCGTGGCAAACTAGTTCGTGTAGCATTAGTTGGATATACCAATGTGGGCAAATCAACTATTATGAATTTGCTCAGCAAATCGGACATTTTTGCTGAAGACAAACTTTTTGCAACTCTTGATACTACTGTAAGGAAAGTGGTAATAGGTAATCTTCCTTTTTTGATGACAGACACTGTTGGGTTTATCAGGAAGCTACCCACACATCTTGTAGAATCTTTTAAATCAACACTCGATGAAGTGCGCGAAGCTGATATACTTTTACATGTAGTAGATATTTCCCATCCTGGTTTTGAAGAACAGATAGAGATTGTTGAAAAAACCCTCTTTGAAATTGAAAAAGAAGAGAAGCCCACTATTATTGTTTTTAATAAAATTGATGCATTTTCTTACACTCCCAAAGATGATGACGACCTAACACCAGAAACAGAAGAAAATGTCTCTTTAGAAGAGTTGAAAAAATCGTGGATGAGCAAACTAAATGAAAATTGTATCTTCATTTCTGCAAAAGAGAAAAATAATATAGACGAACTTAAAAAACTTATCTACGACAAAGCCAAAGAGGTTCATATCACCCGTTTCCCCTACAACGATTTTCTATTTTATGATTATGAAGAGGAAGCAAAAAAGTTTGAAGAACTTCAAAACAAAGACGATGATGAATTGGAAGAGTAAAAAACTTTTTTTACCCTAAAACTCTTTGTGAATGCAACATGAAAAGAGTAAAATGAAAAAAACGGCTCCCACGGTAAACAAATTGCCGTTCAACTGATGAAATTCATTTCGTTTGCCGTGAATTTGAGTTTTAACTGATAAAATTGTTTTCGACTCCAGTCGAAATGGCAAACAACTCATGAAACTGCTTTCGACTCTAGTCGAAAACGAAAACAACACTTAAAACTGCTTTCGTTTCTAATCGAAATGACAAACAACTCATTAAATTGCTTTCGACTGCAGTGGAAATGACATTTCACTCATGATTTTCATTTCCACTCCAGTAAATTTGAGTTTTAACTCTGTTTCTCATTTTCGACTACAATTAATTTGAGTTTCATTTCCACTCCAGTAAATTGTTAGAGTTAAGACAAAACCTTCATAATAAAT
>CAZUHZ010000041.1:11543-13689 GCA_964620895.1 uncultured Dysgonomonadaceae bacterium
TTTCATTTCCACTCCAGTAAATTGTTAGAGTTAAGACAAAACCTTCATAATAAATTTATCACAGCCATTTACGATAATATATTGTATCATTGATAGATATCTGCCAGGGAGTAGATTTCGCCAATAAAAAAAAGGTATTCAATTGTATTAAAACAACGAACACCCTTTTTATTAATTTATAAATGTCTCGAATCTTTCGATTATTATTAGCTTATCCAACGAACGTAAGCAAAGTCCATTCTATGTGGAAGGTCTGCATTTTTAGGAAAAACACGCAATGCATATTGATGTACACCAGGGCTTTTAAGTGTATCGTGAATTTCGAAATATAACTTAGAACCTTCTTGTTTTACCAATTCAAATTCGTATGAGTCAAGAAACTTAACATCGTTGGTAGTAGAGTCATGTTTTACAACAACAAATTCTACACCAAGGTCTCCTTGCATATCTTTCTTGTCTATTACAACTTCTCCACACAAGGTGTTAGATTTGGCTCCTTGCTTAACATGTTGAGCGCAATCGTAATTAACTTTTACTACTTCAAATTTATCCCAGTTTTCAGCCATGTTCTCTTTCCAAGCAGCTATTTCTTTTGCTTTGGCATATTCGTTTTCTGCGATAAACTTAGCACGCTCAGCAAGAGTATTGTAAAACTTAGAGAAGTAGTCGTCCATCATTCTTTTAGTAGTATATACTGGAGCTATCTCAGCCAATGATTTTTTCACAACTTTAACCCAACTGTGAGAACAACCATTCTCATCCTGGTCGAAATAGAGAGGAGCAATCTCGTTTTCTATCAAAGAGTAGATGGTTGAAGCATCAAAAGTATCTTGAAATCCTTGATCTTGATACACTCTCTCATCCGATAATGCCCATCCAGCCCCCTCGCGATAACCTTCATACCACCAGCCATCAAGTACAGAAAGGTTCAAAACACCATTCATGGCAGCTTTCATACCCGATGTGCCAGAAGCCTCTAGTGGTCTGGTAGGGGTATTTAGCCAAACATCAACACCCGATATCAAACGTTTTGCTAAACGCATGTCGTAGTTTTCTAAGAAAATTATTTTTCCTAAAAATTCGGGGCGACGCGATATTTCAATAATTTGTTTTATCAAACCTTGTCCACCTCCATCGGCTGGATGCGCTTTTCCAGTAAAGATAAATTGAACTGGGCGATCAGGGTTGTTTACAATTTTAGCCAATCTGTCTAAATCGGAAAATAGAAGATGTGCACGTTTATATGTGGCAAATCTACGGCCAAAGCCAATAATCAGTGCTTTTGGGTTTACACCATCTATTACAGTCATAAGACGACGAGGATCGGCTTGGTTTTTTAACCAGCCTTCTTTAAATTCGGTGCGGATATATTCAATCAATCTCCCTTTCAACACCATCCGCATCTTCCAAATTTCTTCATCAGCTACATCGTGTATTTTGTTCCAAATATCAAGATTTGACTGGTCGTTGATAAAGGTGTTATCAAAATAATTGTTGTATATCGATTTTACGGTTGACGAAGCCCATGTTGGTAAGTGAACACCATTAGTAACATGTCCAACATGCAACTCTTTTGGGAAATAACCTTTCCAAACAGGTTGAAACATCTTTCTTGATACTCTACCGTGAAGCAAACTAACTCCATTTGCTTCTTGCGCTGTATTTAATGCAAAAACACTCATAGAGAAACGCTCATTGCTTCCAGGATTTTCGCGTCCCATATCCATAAATTGCTGCCACGAAATGCCCAACTTATTTGCAAAGTTGCCCATATAGCGACTTATCATATCTTCTTCGAAGTAATCGTGCCCAGCAGGAACAGGAGTATGAACTGTATATAGCGAAGATGATTTTACTACTTCTTTAGCTTGATTAAAGGATAGACCCTTTTCATTGATATAGTAGTTCAATCGCTCGGCATTGATAAGAGCCGCGTGACCTTCGTTTAAGTGATAAATATCTTTTTCGATACCTAGTCTTTCTAGCAACTGCATACCGCCAATACCCAGCAGGTACTCTTGCTTCATGCGGTTTTCCCAATCACCACCATATAATTTATGGGTGATAGAGCGGTCTTCATCGCTGTTTGATTCAACATCGGTATCCATCAAATACAATTTGATTCTACCAACAGCTACTTCCCAAA
>CAZUHZ010000042.1:0-13492 GCA_964620895.1 uncultured Dysgonomonadaceae bacterium
TTTCTTTTGTCAGGTTTGATGGTCACAATATAGGTGTTCCATCCTTGTTTTGGATAAACTGTATATTTAGAATAACGTATTGTACCTCCTGGTGATCGATTTACTTTGTCTCCCTGTTTGTCTTCACCCAAGTGAAGAATAATGGAGTCATTGTCCGACTCAGAGTAAAGTCTAACCCTCACTCTTCCAAAAGAAGCTTTACCGAAATCTACAAAATAGTTACTCTTGCCTGTTTGATTTATTTGCAAAGGAGAATCATCTTCTTTTTGGAGAGGATACCTGTCTGTAAAGTGGTCGAGTAGTTCTTTTGCAGTCTTAAATTGAGAAGCGTCCGAAAAGTCGGATTCATTACCATGATTATCCCACACTTTCACCTTCCAGTAGTAGATGTTATCACCTTCAAGGGGTTTACCATTGTATTCAATATTTATTGATTGATCGCTGTCAACTTTCCCCGAGTCCCAGATATCACCTTCATCATTGTCAAGTTTTTTATTATCTGATGCAAGCAAAACACGGTATGATGTCTGAATCGTATTATTTGTTGTAGCATCTATGATCCATCCAAACTGTGGTTTGTGTGTGCTTATTTCAATGAGTTGAAAATTATCTCTTTGGGAGATCGATTCATTTAGAGGCGTAGTGCTTGGATATCCGTTCAAGAATGTTTGTTCTGTATTGAATAGTCTATTCACATTGAGGTGAACGGGGGTGAGTTTTGCTTGACTAAAAGAAGGCAAGCAAATGGCTAAACTAATTATGGCAATGAGCGATAATCTTTTACTACTAAATTGCATGTTAAACAGATTAAATTTCATATTGGGTTCTTTGTATATATATATTATTAATAAATAATTTGAGTTGGAATTTTTTTCAATCTAACTTTATAAAATATTCTTTTCGGGAATTAATATTTCAGATACAATATGCGCATACCATCGCGCAAGATAATCGTTAGGGTGATTTATGTTGTTTCCTGTCATGTCTTGATAAGATTTATGTTTAAGTAGCCATTTATGCCAAACTGTAATATCAGCAATTGCTACTCCATCCTGGGATAACTCCCATAGTGGATAGCGATAATCTTCTTGTATTTGACTATGTACGGCTAAAGGATTTGCCAACATAGGAGAAACTAAAATGAAATCGCAGGCTGGGTTTTTCTGTTTGACAATTTTCATAATGCCTTTAATTTGATTTATAAAATCAAATACTGAAACTTTAAGAGTTCCATCATTCATCCCAAATGCAATCACTACTAAATCAGGCTTTTCTGAAGCAACGAGATCATCGGCATTCTCAAGCCCCCATTTAGCTGTCTTTCCTCCTACTGATTTATTTTTGTAAGTTACAGTAGAATGGAAGTTTTTCCTCAAATTATGAACAACTAATTGAGTCCAATTTGGCATAAATGGCTTTACGTTTTTAAAACCACTACTATTACCACCTACTTCTATGCTATTACCATAAAATAGCACTTTAATTGGTTGTCCCTTTTCTAATTTAGATATTGTTTTATTCAGGTTCCCTTTATTCTTTTCATCCATAGTTTTTGGAAAAGAATAACTACTATCTATCCGATTTGGAATATAGGTAACAGATAGTTGATAAGAAGGGAAAAGATCTCCTTCACTAAAAAGCACGAAAAGATCTTCTTTTTTTGAAGGAAGGGACATTCCTTTTTTTTCATTTTTCAAAAGTAACTCGCTATCTTTTAGATAGGGAATCTTAGAATTATCAGGAAGTATTATTTTTCTACCATTAATTATACAATCTTCACCAATATAATATTCTTTTTCTAAATAAACATCTTTAATGCTTAGTATCCTTTCAGGAAAGAATAATAATTGTGCAAAAGGTTTTTCATCACCATTCTTGATGGGTAAGATAATTTCATTAACAATAGTATCTGTTTGAGTAAATGGTATTAAGTAGTCGTCTAATGAGATATATTTTGGCCAGTGTAAGTCTATAGTGTCGCTATGACATTGTCCATTCATAGTTATACTTAATGACGATGCTACATATATAACACACATCAAAAATATTTTTATTGCCCTATTAATCATTATTCATTTAATTATGTAACCATAACTCTTTTCATTTCTAAAGATAGAATATCTCAGTTTAAATTCAAACGCAATGAGTATAACCGTTTCGAAAAATATGCGATTTATTAATATATCTCCCAAAATCACTTCATAGGTGGAGTGAACGAGGCAGTTAAATATAAATTGTAAATATAAATCAATTCAATTATTGTTGTGCTATTTAAAATGATATTCAAATGATGGTATTTGATATTTGTTGTTAAGATTAAATTACTTTTCACAATGTATTGGATTTTAGTTTATACACTATTCATTCTTTTTTAATTTGTATAAATATAACTGACTGGCCTTAGGCCATGGTTTTGGATAGGGTCGGTCACGGTTAGTTTTTAAAGTTTCCCATTTCAAAACATATTTTTCATTTGTTTTATTTGGCTTTCCAATATCTCCCGTTGTTTTTATATTCAATCCAGGGAACCCTCCTTCAATTTCTAAATTTGAAGCAAAACTTTTGGGTTTTATTACTTTCCCGCTATTTTCGAATTTATCATTCAGTAAAAGTGTTTCATTACCATACTTTATATGCCAGTAGCTCACCTCATAAAAACCATCTAATCGCTTATTGAAGCTTCCAATCGAAACTTCCACATTGATACTGCCGTTACCTGAGAATTCCCAACGATAATCCCAATTTGTTATTTGTTTGTATAACCATTCTCCATTTTTTGTATGCGCAATGTAAAGTTGTATATTTCCTTCAGAATCATATTTATGATAAACGAACATGGGTTTATTGTTTTCATCTAAACAAAGTTTTGCCGCCAAATTAATAATTCCGCCTTTAACAGGAATAGGATCAACAATCAAATGTTTTTGGTCGATAGTGGCAGGCAAGCTAACTGCTACATCAAAGGCATTGAACCAGTTCTTCAAGTCTGGACTTTTCATGTAAGAGAGGTCGTGATTGGTAGAGCAGTCAGGTGTATCACGCCATACCCAATACATATGATACCACCCGTCTGCCATAATTGTGGGTTGGGTTTGGTAAGCGTTCATCAAACCCTGACCATCGGTGAGTGCTTCATCCAGCATCCGCGACCATTGTTTGGTTTCAGTGGAATAGATATTGTAGATTTCATTGCCATTGCCACTTCCTCCATCGCGATAGTGATACAATAATTCGCCTTCTTTGGTGAGCATAAAATGCGGATAGGTTGTTCGCTTTTCTTCAGTCCCAACCATTTCGAATACCTGTTCAAGCGTTGAGATATCATTTGGGGCAGTACTGCGAAAATAAGTAAGGGGGTGAACATGAACGTTACCCGAAAGATGAATAAATCCCTCTTTGTCGATTCCCATAGTGACAAAGTTATGGCTATCCCAACCTAAAACGGTGCTGGTTCCATTAGATGTTTCACGATAAGTAGGTGGCATAACGTGAAGTTGGAAGTTCTCTTCATCCAAATTGCGCTGACCAACAACCATGCTACGATTGGCATTATAATAGGCAATATATTGACGGTTTGCGTTAGTATATAAACAAAATCCAACTGGATGACCTGCCCACACACTATCAATTTTGATTGTTTGTTCTACTATCTCATCTTTATTTGTTTCGTCAATGGTGATAAATTGATCTTGCTTATTCTGTGAACAGAAGGAAAATGAAAACAATAAAACTGAAGCAAGAAGAAGTAGCTTTTTCATAAATAGGAACTATTTTAATGGTCTTGTGTGATGGTTCTTGAGTGTTTATTGTTGTGATCAAACTGCTTTGCCAAGTTTGTTTTTTACATCCTGTAATCTGTTGGTGTTACACCAACCCGCTTCCTGAAAAACGATAAGAAATACTCATAAGAGCTAAAATCTAACTTATAAGCTATTTCTTTAATTGTTAAATTTGTTTCTGAGAGTAGCTCTTTAGCTTTTCTCAGTTTCAGTTCTTGAAAATATTGAGCAGGTGAAAACCCTGTATATTCTTTAAATTCTTTACGAAACCAAGAATAACTTGTGCCTAAATTGGTTGCTATTCCTTGTATATCAATTTGTCGATAGATATTTTCATTCATAATTATTTTAGCTCTTTCCATCAGAAGACCAGAGTCATTTTGCTCTAAGTTTTTATTTTGAGAATAGGAAATGACCATACCAATTAAATGTAATACTATGCCAGCTAAGTATTGCTGAGCAGTCTTTTTTTCATTTTTTGCTACTTGTATTGCACTTGAATATAAGGATACGAACTCCTCGCTCACCCCAACGTCAAGTATTTGGTTTTTCAGGGTTAAAAATTCATTTTCCACCAAATTATCAATTATTGATCCTTCAAAGCCGATGTAATATTCATTCCATCCAGTCTCAATAGAGGGACAATAGGTGTGCCATTGTCCTGGAAAAAGAAGAATGATTTGTCCCTTTTTTATATTGGTTTTCTTAGTAGATTCAGAAGTAAATGTTCCTCTTCCTTTGCTTATGTATAGTATTTGATATTCAGACAAAACTCTCCCTTTGCAAGGGTTGAAATAATAGCTCTTTGGATGGTCAGTTGAGGGATAAACTGTATCAGGAGGAATTGGTTGAAAGCCCACTGTATTTATGTTTATGCCAAACTTTCTGTCTCGTTCGTTTACTAAAAGATATTTAAAGTCTATTCCAAAATCATTGAATCTCATTGCTTAATTTCTCCGTGTTTTTATTAGCAGTGTTAGTGTAGACAAATATAAGCAAATATAAACAATATTTGATCCCAAAAAATCTTAAACTCATCTATAACATATCTTATATTCTCCTTCTTTAAGAGTAAAAAGTTTATGTACTCCATCACTCATATTGGAATTAACTTCTACACCATTTATGATAACTGATTTTGCTTTTTCAGGAATATAAAGCACAGCTTCACTTTCATTTGGCACTATCAAATTTATATCCAATCCTGTATCTATTTTAGCAATTTTCACCGATACTTTACCCGCTACTGTCTCATTGGCTGTTTCTGCAAACTCAAGACCTCCTAAATCAGGTTTCACCATAAATTTTTTCCAAGCAGGCTCTAATGGGTATAATCCGCAAACATACTGAGCCAATATGGTGAGTCCGCCACCACTCCAAGCATGATTTGTGGAACCTCCACCAAATCCATCTTCTCCAATGCCCCATCCCTCAAATAGGGTAGAGTAGTCTTCGTTAGAAACCATTGGATAGAATCTTTTTTTCAGACGTTTCAATCCATATTCAGATTTCCCCATTATGAACAATGCTTCGCAAACGTATTTTTCCATATATGGACTTGCATATTCTTGTGTCTGTAGAATTTTGTAGATGGCATTGTATTTTTCACTGTCAGCTAATCCTGCAACTACAGCAAGGGCTTGTCCTCTGTCATCTGTGTCTCCATTGTAGTGATAAGAACGGTATTGACTGTTTTTCCAAAATGTTTTATTAAAGGCTATTTTGAATTCACTCATTTGATTGCTTGCCCATTCTGCTTGATCTTTATTACTAAGCAATTCAGACATGTGTTTATAACCTTTTAGCGCCAAGTAATACCACTCATTCATCAATAAGTCTTTGTCAATATTCGTCCCCCAGTCTCCCCAATACCAACCTTTGTCATCCTCTTCTGTCATTCTTTTCACCAGCACACCATGTTCATCCAATTCCCAAACATCTAAGTAGCGTTTCACACCATCGTAAACTTTGGCAATTGTTTTACGGTCACCCGTATTCCAATAATAGTTCCAAAAACCATAGAAGCCAATGCTTGCCAACATTTGCCCAGGCAATTCTTTATCCCAGTTTCCAGACGGAATAGGAGAAAAGATTGTTCCATCATTTCTTTGCCAATTGATGAGTTCCAACATTCCTTTTTGTGTTAAAAGATGACTCTTAGGACAAAGTGCATAAAATGTTTCGCCACTTTCGTTCACTACATCGCCCCACCATTGTGCACGTTCCCTGTCGGGACAATCCATATAGGTGTCACGCATTGTGACGTATAAAGTGCGTTCGGCTTTTGTCCAAAGTTGCTTGTAGAATTCGTCATTACAATCAAAGCTCCCTGTAAATTCTGTATCGTATCCGGTTTCGCGGTATTTTAGATCTAAAACTTTTACACCTTTTGGAATGAAGTAATACACATTATGTCCATTCATCCATCCAAGGTTTTCATACTCCTGTATTCCTTTATGTGCTATGTATTCACTTCTTACATTAAGTGGACCTCCCCCTCTATAGTGGTCGGTTAGTGTAATTATTTCTTCACCACCATCGGCTTCTATTTTAAAATAAGGAGTAACTTGTGCGTTATATGGTAGTTTTCCAATAATGGTATCACCGTTAGATATAAAAGGAAAGGTCAAGTCGTTTTCATAATTGCTCATCCCAAAGTCTTTCCATAAAGGAATTGGTCGTAAGATTAAGTTGTTCCATGGTGCAATGGGTGGAGTGCCCATTGATGCAACCTGTGGCCAACCATTGCCTTTGAAATCAGGTTTAGTGAAATCAAAGTTGCCTCTTCTTGCATCGTATCTAATATTTGATTCGGGTAGTCTAAAGTTAGGAAAGGGGTAATCTGCTTGTCCAAAAGCAGCGTGAATTGTAGCTTTCCAAGAAGTGTTAGATAGTAATTCAAAATCTGAATTTTGGCAATCAAAAATGAGAGCAGACTTGCCACTGCTGTTATGCGAAAAACCATCTTTTCCAAAATACCAAACTAAGATGGCAATGGTGTTATCTCCTTGTTTTAAGAAAGGAGCAATATCCACCTCGTCATAATAAGTGTCTGTTGGTGTAGGTCCTCGTTTCAATTGACCCTCAAAGACTGCCATTTCACCATTAATCCACATCCAATACTTCGAGTCGCAAGCTATTTTAGCCAAAGCAATCTTTGGTAATTTGTCAACTTCAAATGTTTTGTGGTATGCTGTCCATGTGTTGGTTGCGTTCTGTTGTTCAAAAGCTCTAATCCATTCCGCTTTCCAGTTAGTAGCCTCTGAAAACATACAGATTAAAAGAAAACTTATACCAATGAGTGCTTTTCGTGTCATGATTAATTATTTTATTTTTACAATCTATATAATCTGCCATCAGAAGCCGCATTAACGGCAGAGTTAGACGCCTTGCATCTACGCAAAGCTAAGAACGTTAATAATACAGGTGAATCAAGATTCTTAAACCACCAAGCGATTAAAAGTGAATAACCACATGTGTCAACCTGTAAAATTTGAGACTTTCATCTTCTCTCTCTCTAATGTCACATCTCCCGTTTTTAAAAGTTGACTTTGACAGAATGCTGATAATTAATCTTTATCTTTTAGTTAGATAGGATAGAAAAAAATTAATTATCAGCGATTATGTCTTTTAAAAGTGTGCTTATCTATTCGAAATGAATGAATTTAATATAAGTGACGGGGTCAGATTGGGCTCAAGTATTAATTATAATGCCTTATATCAAAACATATTAGGTATAACCAATGAGAATATCAAAATTAGCATACCCAATACCAAGAAGGTTATTGCTTTTTGTCCTGCACCCGACCATTCTTTAAGTATAACTCCCCAAACGTTACTAAATATAACATTCAGCGCCATTAGTATACTCCATGAAAAGGCCATCATTACGCTTCCAGGTTCAAAGAAACTTTGTCCCATGCCCAATCCAAAGAATTGAGAGTACCAAAGCAATCCAGCCAATGCACAAAACAAAATATTGTTGATTAAAACTGGACGTGAGGAACGGAAAATCTCACCACTTGTTTTGTTTTTTCTATTCATGTAAACACAATAAACAAGGTTGGTTAAGAAACCTCCCATGGTTACTAATAAAGTTACTGAGTTTTGAGCGAACAGTTCACTTGCTCCAGCAGCTATACTGAATTCTTTAATTGGAATTCCAGCTGTTAGGCCAAGATTGAAACAAGCACTCATCACTCCTGCCAACAATGCAATAAGCAAGCCTTTTTTAAGAGCAAAATCTTTAATTGCTTTCTTTCGTTCTTCATCCGTCATTTGTTGCGAACGCAAGCTTCCGGCATATCCCACCACTGCAATTCCAACAAGTGTTACTGCAACAGCTAATAAAAGAACCAATCCCTTAGGCGAAAATAGATCGTCGCCCGCAATCATGGCAGGAATAAGGGTTCCAAAAGCAGCACATGTGCCCAATGAAACCGATTGTCCTAAAGCAATGCCCAGAAAACGCATACTCAGTCCAAAGGTCAATCCTCCAATTCCCCAAAGCACACCAAATCCTATTGCTTGTAAAGTAGCAGAAGAATGGAGGGTGTAAATGTTTATTAATTCGGGAAGCGAGTGGGCAAGCAATGCACCTAACAAAGGAAAAACAAGCCATGCGAAAACTCCTTGCATAAGCCAGAAGTTTTCCCACGACCAATCCTTTATTTTATTAATAGGAACGTATGAGCTCGATTGGCCCATACTTCCTATTGATATAATTACCAGTCCTATAAGGGTATTCATATATTACTTTCTTTTAGAGGTTACTTCCTCTTCGTATTTCTCTATATCTTTAATATACTGATCTCCAACAGGTATATTGCGACTTGAGCAATAGTAATTGTAAACAGCATTCCAAGGCATAGCTTTTAGTTCTTCTAAGTAAGCCATACGTTGAAAGTTGTTGTCTTTCTTTTCGTAGTCTCTTAGTTTTTCTGTTGGCTCCAATAGGGCTTGCAACATAGCGCGCTGTGTTGAACGAATTCCTACAACATAAGCTCCAATACGGTTTATAGAACCATCAAAGAAATCTAATCCAACATGTACACGATCCATTTGTCCTGAGCGTACTATCTCTTGAGATAGAGCTAACAACTCGTCGCTAAGAATTACAACGTGGTCACTATCCCAACGTTCGGGGCGACTTACGTGTAAGTTAATTTCAGGAACGAAAAGTAGTACAGATGATATTTTATCAGATATTACTTCGGTTGGGTGGAAGTGTCCAGCATCCAAAGTAAGCGTCATATTGTTTTTTGCAGCGTATGCTAAGTAAAACTCATGAGAACCAACTACATAGCTTTCGCTACCCACACCAAACAGCTTGCACTCAACGCAATCTTTGAGGTACTCTTCGCTTATTTTTTCTGTGAAAACATCGTCCAATGCTTCCTTCATTAGCTTTCTGTGTTCGAAACGAGATACAGTTCTGTCTTTTTCTCCGTCAGGAAACCAAATATTGTGTACACAAGGATCACCTTGTTGACGACCTATCTCGGCAGCTATCCTTCGGCATAAGCGTAAGTGCTCTTTCCAGAATTCGCGTATCTCAGGGTCGAAGTCAGATATGGTGTAGCCACTACTTGCTTTATCGTGTGAAAAGAAAGTGGAGTTGAAATCAAGTTTAACGCCTACTTTTTTTGCCCAATCAATCCATGGTTGAAAATGCTTAATTTCGATTTGATCACGATCAACAAATTCGCCACCAAAGTCACCATAAATGGCGTGTAGACCAAGTCTATGTTGTCCAGGTATCAAGGTCAATACTTTTTCGATGTCTTTTTGCAACTCTTCCATGCTACGTGCCTTGCCAGGGTAGTTACCCGTAACTTGGATACCTCCAGTTAGTTCACCATCAGGATTTTCAAAACCTGCAACGTCGTCGGCTTGCCAGCAATGTATTGTTATGGATAGTTTGTCAAGTTGATCCATTGCTTTCTCTACATCTATTCCAAGTGCTGCGTATTGATTTTTCGCATCATTATACGCTTGTTCAATTTGTTCTTTCTTCATGTCTAAGTGATTTTTATTTACTGTTTAGTTGTAATATTTATATTTCTTTGAAAACTTTCAAATATTCTTCGTATTGTTTTTTCCAGTTACTGTCTCCATCAGGTGCAAACGATTCAAGCTCTACAGAGTTTCTAACAATTTGTCGCATTTCGCTTTTGTCTTTCACCAATCCAGCAGCCTTAGCTTGTAGTAATATATTACCAATAGCTGTAGCTTCAGATGGGCCTGCAACAACTGGTAGGCCAATAGCATTGGCTGTATAAGAATTTAAGAGCCTGTTTTTAGAACCTCCACCAATTATATGTAGTGTTTCAATGGGCTGTTGCGCTAATTTTTGCAGATTTGCCAATACTTGTTTATACCTAAATGCTAAGCTTTCGTAGATGCATCGTGCTATCTCGCCCATTGTTTGAGGTACGTACTGATTTGTTTCTTTACAATATTGATGTATAGAATCAATCATTGATACAGGACTTGCAAAAGAGGGTGAGTCTGGGTTGATAAAACATTTAAATGGAGCTGCATCTTCAGCCGCCTTCACAATTTCGTCGTAAGAAACTACACCGTTTTTATCCCATTCTTTTTTACATTGCTCTATTAGCCACATGCCACATATGTTTTTCAACAAACGAATGGAACCATCTGCGCCACCTTCGTTGGTGAAGTTCAGCGAAAAAGTCTCATCGTTCACCACCGGTTCTTTTGATTCAATTCCCATCAGTGACCATGTGCCTGAACTAAGGTAAGCAAAGTTTTCGTTTTCGGCGGGTGTGGCAAGTACTGCAGAGGCTGTGTCGTGACCAGCTACGGCAATCACCGAAACATTATCAATATTGGTTTGTTGCTTCACACTTTCAGTTAATTCTCCAACTACTGTTCCCGAAAGAACAACAGGAGCAAAATTATCTTTAGTCAAACCCACTGCTTCAAGCAGAGAATCATCAAATGCTTTGTTATAAGGATTAATCATTTGGGAGGTCGATGCTATTGTATATTCCGTCACCATTTTGCCAGTCAATAAATAGGAGAGAGCATCGGGCATAAATAGTACCTTGTCAATTACGTTGTAAATAGAACTATTGTTTCTCTTTTGAGTAAACAATTGAAACAACGAATTGAAATTCATAATCTGAATTCCCGTTTTGTCATATACCTCTTTTTTGGGCATTAGTTTAAAGAACTCTTCGGGTGCACCAAAAGTCATAGTATCACGATAGCTATAGGGCATGCGCAATGGGTCGCCATCTTTGCCAAAACAAACAAAATCGACACCCCAAGTGTCAATTCCCATAGATTTGATACCTACTTGGCTTGCTTTAACCATTTTCAAAGATGTCAATATCTCATTGTACAGATTAAAGAGGTCCCAATACATGCGACCATTTATTTCTGTAATAAGATTAGAGAATCGATGGATCTCTTTTAATTGTAATGCACCATTTTCTATATTTCCTAATATAGCTCTTCCACTGGTTGCACCTAAGTCGATTGCTAAAAACGTAGTTTGTTTACTGTCTGTCATAGATGAGAAGTCATAAGAGATTTAAAATATTGTTTTTATGCAAATTTATAACATCATTACAATAATATGAATTGATAAATGATTTATATACTGCTTTTTTTGATATTATTTGAGCAAAATGCTCATAAATGCTGTTGAGAAACTCTCTGTTTTTAATTTTGAAAGTTGATTTTCATAATTGTCACGCTTTTTTTTATCTTTTTTGTCAGGATTGTAATCTATTGTAGTTTTCAATTAAAATTATCTGCAAGCTTAATACAAAAAACCTCAAGTTAAAAATTTTTCTACAATAAATTTTTTTATTAGTGGTTTTTTATCAACTAACCTATATTACTTCATTCATCCTATTCAGTAAACGATATAATCTATTACTGTTTTACTCAATCATAATCTGTAGTGGTTTATACTAATTTAGATGTGGTAAGTATATTATAAATGAAATATGAATGTGTGCATTCTATGCGAAAAGTTACTTCCTAACTGTATTGTAACTTTCGGAGCCTCCGTTATTAACCCTGCAAGTGGAAAGTCGAGGTACGCATCTTTTTTTATAACATGTATTATTGAAAATAAATTCTTAATTTTTTCCATTCAATTAAAATTAGCGACACCTTTTATATGTGATGAACTTTATCATATTCAAGATGGAAATCTGAATAAGAAGAAGACTAAATCGAAAACTACAAACTGTTTGCTTTTTACTTGTAAAGACTAATTAGTCAAAATGGCTACTATATTAAACCATTTTCATTAGTTTTGTTGTGTAATGGGAATAAGATGGTGTATATAGTCTTTAAAAAGACTGGAAAAGTAGCAGTTTTTTTGGCAAACACTATATATTGGTTTGTCTTTATCTTAGTAGATTAAATGTTTGAAAACACCTGCAATTATTATTCAATAGAAATTAGGTTGTAGTTGACGAAGATTTTAAATTCACGATGAACCTTTTACACACTATCATTCCAAACAGTAAATTATTACATGTCATTTTAAATAATAAACTATGAGAGTAGATAAAAGTAAATTATTTTGTGTTTCGGACGATGTTGAAATGGAACAACTCGGAGGGGGCGTGAGTCGTCAAATAATGCTACATGATGATGAGATAATGATGGTGAAAGTAGTATTTGAAAAAGGAGCCATCGGAAACGAACATGATCATCCACACCGTCAAGTAAGTTACATAGAGTCGGGCGTTTTTGAAGTTACTATAGATAATGAGAAGAAAGTTTTGAAAAAGGGTGATGCCTTTTATATAGCTCCTAATCTGAGACATGGTGTTTTGTGTCTTGAATCGGGCATACTAATTGATGTATTTAACCCGATGCGTGAAGATTTTATTTAAGTTTTTGTGTTTTCATTCTAAAAATCATAGTTTTCCTGGTGCTCTACATTATTTTTCATTTACATAAATGTCAATTTGCAAATAATAGCTTGCTATTTAGTATAATTCAGTAGAAGATGTATCAAAAAATAGATGGAAATCAAATCCATAGTGGTGAATTGGACTTTCATCTGTTGAAAATGAAATCTACAACAGTAGAAATGTTTTGAATCGCTAAAATGATGCTTTTTTGACCAGTTTTGATAATAAAATGTCTTGAAAAAAGAAGAAGCTGTCTAAAACTGAAGAATCAACCGATAATAGGATAATTCTACATCGTGAATTGAATTTTGAAGACATAAATGAAGCAATTTTGAGCCACAAAATGAAGATAATCTGTTTTAAAACATTTTGTTGGTCGTGGATGCGAGTTTCATCTTTTTTAAACATTTTGTTGGCCTGCAAAATGTTTAAAAAAGATGTATCAATCGATTATCAAATCTATGTAATGTAAGTTAATCAGTTATCTAAATAAACAAGCTAAAGTGCAAGATGTCAAAAAGCAAAGCATAAAAATCAATTAGTGAAATATATTTTGATAAGTATATGTTACATTTGTGTAAAAATTTATACAGATCAAATTTGATCATTGAAACAGTACTTTGAAAATGTTTACGGAAAAAAGATACACAATAATATTAAAACTTGTTCTTGCATAGTTTCCTTATTATAAGTATCTTTGTCTCAGTACAGTTCAGCACTGTAATTTAATAATGTTTACACCTAAAATATTCTTCTATGGCATTTGTAGTAATCATGCCCAAACAAGGGCAATCAGTAGAGAGTTGT
>CAZUHZ010000043.1:0-13461 GCA_964620895.1 uncultured Dysgonomonadaceae bacterium
GAATCTGCAATGAAGATGGTTGCTGGAACGGCTCGAAGCATGGGTATCACAGTAAGAGGGGAATTCCCTAAGAATGTAGAATAATTAAAACTTCAATTAAGACATGAGTAAACTAACGAAAAATGAAAAGTTGGCTTTGAGCAAGATTGAAGAGGGGAAAACCTATTCTTTGAGAGAAGCATCATCATTAGTTAAAGAAATAACTACAACTAAATTTGATGCATCTATTGATATCGATGTGCGCTTAGGCGTAGATCCGCGAAAAGCTAACCAAATGGTAAGAGGTATAGTATCTCTTCCTCACGGTACGGGTAAAGAAGTCAAAGTTCTTGTATTGTGCTCTCCTGATGCAGAAGATGCAGCTAAAGAAGCTGGTGCAGATTATGTAGGACTAGATGAGTATATTGAGAAAATTAGAGGCGGTTGGACTGATGTTGATGTTATTATAACTCAACCCGCTATTATGGGTAAAATTGGTGCACTTGGTCGTATATTAGGACCTCGTGGTTTGATGCCAAACCCTAAAAGTGGAACTGTTACTCCTGATGTAGCTACGGCTGTGAAGGAAGTAAAACAGGGGAAAATTGACTTCAAGGTTGACAAGGCAGGTATAATACACACCTCTATAGGTAAAGTATCTTTTACACCTGATCAGATTAGAGAGAATGCGCTAGAATTTATTCAAACGCTACAAAAACTTAAACCTACATCTGCTAAAGGTGTTTATTTTAAGAGCATTTATCTTTCTAGTACAATGAGTAAAGGAATTAAGATAGATCCTAAATCTATATCGGTAATTGATAAACAAGAACAAGTGTAAATATCTATGAAGAAGGAAGATAAAAATAAAATTGTAGATCTGATTGCAACTACTATTCAACAATACGATAACTTCTATTTGACTGATATCTCTTCATTAAATGCTGAAAAAACCAGCACGCTAAGAAGAGAGTGTTTCAAAGAAGATATCAAATTGATGGTAGTTAAAAACACTCTACTAAAGAAAGCATTTGAAAAACTTGATGAAGATTATGATGAGTTTGATTCACTTTTGATAGGTAATACAGCTCTAATGTTCTCAAATGTTGCAAATGCACCTGCTAAGTTAATTGATAAATATAAAAAAGAAAAGATACCTGCATTGAAAGGTGCATACGTACAACAAAGCTTTTTTATTGGTGCTGATTACTTGTCACAGCTTGTTACTATAAAGAGCAAAGAGGAAGTAATTGGTGATATAATTGGTTTGTTGCAATCGCCAGCAAAGAATGTTATATCTGCACTACAATCAGGTGGAAATACCTTACATGGTGTTTTGCAAACCCTTTCGGAAAAATAATCTATTTCAAACAACAAAGAATTAATAAACAATTTAAATCATACAAAAAATGGCAGACTTAAAAGATTTTGCTGAACAACTGGTTAACTTAACTGTAAAAGAAGTTAACGAACTTGCTGAAATTTTAAAAGTAGAATATGGTATTGAGCCAGCAGCTGCGGCTGCAACAATGGTTGCAGGACCAGCAGCTGAGGCAGAAGTAGAAGAACAAACAGCTTTTGATGTTGTTCTTACTGCAGCAGGTAGCTCTAAGTTAGCAGTAGTTAAGCTTGTAAAAGAACTTACTGGTCTTAGCTTAAAAGAGTCTAAAGAACTAGTTGACTCTGCACCTTCGGAAATTAAAAAAGGAGTAACAAAAGATGAAGCTGACGCACTTTCATCACAACTTAAAGAGGCAGGGGCAGAAGTTGAAATTAAATAGCATTAATCTGATTTAAAATCAGAAATATGGTTAAGAATCTTCTTATAGAAGGTTCTTAACCTTTTGTGTCAATACATATTAAGTTCCAACAAACTCATTTATCCCATGTCTTTAACCCAAACCAACAAAAGAATAAATTTTGCATCTATAGTAAATCCTCTGGAATTTCCAGATTTTTTAGAAGTGCAGCTTAAATCTTTTCAAGATTTTTTGCAGCTAGATGCACCACCAGAAAGTAGAAAAAATGAAGGTCTTTATAAGGTCTTCACCGAAAACTTTCCTATTGCTGACACTCGTAATAATTTTGTGCTTGAGTTTTTAGATTATTACGTAGATCCTCCTCGCTACACAATAGATGAGTGTATTGAAAGAGGACTAACATACAGTGTTCCGCTGAAAGCTAAACTATACTTATATTGCACCGACCCAGATCATGAAGACTTTGCTTCTGTTATACAGGATGTTTATTTAGGGACTATCCCTTATATGACCGAACGTGGAACTTTTGTAATTAATGGTGCTGAGCGTGTAATTGTATCACAGCTTCACCGGTCACCTGGTGTGTTTTTTGGTCAAAGTATTCACGCAAACGGCACAAAGCTATATTCAGCCCGTGTTATCCCGTTTAGGGGTTCTTGGATTGAATTTGCAACAGATATTCACAATGTGCTATATGCATATATTGATAGAAAAAAGAAACTACCTGTAACAACACTTTTACGTGCTATAGGCTTTGAAAGCGATAAAGATATTCTTGAAATATTTGACTTAGCTGAGGAAGTAAAAGCAACTAAAACGGGGTTGAAAAAAGTTGTGGGACGTAAACTCGCTGCTAGAGTCTTAAAATCGTGGATGGAAGACTTTGTAGATGAGGATACTGGTGAAGTAACATCTATTGAAAGAAACGAAGTAATATTAGAAAGAGAAACTATCTTAGATGAAGATAATATCAATGAAATTCTAGAGTCAGGCGTTTCTGTTATTTTGTTACACAAAGAGGTTGAACATGCCTCAGACTATACTATAATTTATAATACACTGCAAAAAGATCCGAGTAACTCTGAGATTGATGCAGTTAGACATATATATCGCCTGCTACGCAGTGCTGAGCCAGCTGATGACTCAAGTGCACGCGAAGTAATCAACAATCTGTTTTTCTCTGAAAAACGTTATGATTTAGGTGAAGTAGGTCGTTACAGGATTAATAAAAAACTTAATCTAGAAATTGACGATTCTATACGTGTTCTTACGAAAGAGGATATTATTGAAATCATTAAGTTTCTTATAGAGCTTATTAATTCAAAGACCATTGTTGACGATATAGACCATTTGAGTAACCGACGTGTACGTACTGTTGGTGAACAGCTTTATAATCAATTTGGTATTGGTTTAAACAGAATGGCTCGAATAATTCGTGAACGAATGAATGTTCGCGACAACGAAGTGTTTACACCTATTGATTTAATTAATGCAAAGACGATATCGTCTGTAATTAATACATTTTTTGGAACAAATGCGTTGTCTCAATTTATGGATCAAACCAATCCATTAGCCGAAATAACTCATAAGCGAAGAATGTCAGCATTGGGTCCAGGTGGACTATCAAGAGAACGTGCTGGATTTGAGGTTCGTGACGTTCACTTTACTCACTACGGACGTTTGTGTCCTATTGAAACTCCTGAAGGTCCAAATATTGGATTGATATCTTCTTTATGTGTGTATGCCAAAATTAATAATTTGGGCTTTATCGAAACACCGTATAGAAAAATAGAGGACAACAAAGTAAACACCACTCCAGAAGGAGTGATTTATCTTGCTGCAGAAGAAGAGGAAGAGAGAATTATCGCTCAAGGAAATGCTCCTCTTGATGATGAAGGCAAATTTATGTTGGGTAGGGTGAAGGCGCGTAGAGATGCTGATTATCCTATTGTAGATCCAGAAGAGGTGGAACTGATGGATGTTTCTCCAATGCAGATTGCTTCTATTGCAGCTGCTCTTATTCCTTTTTTAGAACATGACGATGCCAACCGTGCATTGATGGGTTCTAATATGATGCGTCAGGCAGTACCCTTGGTAATACCTGAGGCTCCTATTGTAGGAACTGGTTTGGAAGAACAATTGATTAAAGATTCACGTACACAGATTGTTGCTGAAAATGACGGTGAGGTTATTTATGTTGATGCTTCAACAATAAAAATAAATTACGAAAGATCAGAAGAAGAAGAGTTTATAAGCTTTGAGGATTCTGTAAAAACATACACACTTCCAAAGTATAGGAAGACAAATCAAAATACTACAGTAGATCTTAAACCTCTTTGTAGAAGAGGAGACAAGGTAACTAAAGGTCAAATCTTAACCGAGGGGTACGCTACTGAAAACGGAGACTTGGCTTTAGGGAAAAACCTTATGGTTGCTTTTATGCCTTGGAAAGGGTATAACTTTGAGGATGCTATTGTATTAAGTGAAAGATTGGTTAGAGAAGATGTATTTACATCTATACACGTTGAAGAGTTCACGCTAGAAGTACGTGAAACTAAACGAGGTGTTGAAGAATTGACATCGGATATACCAAATGTTAGTGAGGAAGCTACAAAAGATCTTGACGAGCGTGGAATTATTCGAGTAGGTGCTCGTGTGAAACCCGGAGATATCTTGATTGGTAAGATTACTCCTAAAGGTGAATCTGATCCTTCTCCCGAAGAAAAATTGCTACGTGCAATTTTTGGAGATAAAGCTGGTGATGTTAAAGATGCATCGTTGAAAGCTTCTCCTTCTCTAAAAGGTGTTGTTATCAATACTAATCTTTTTGCGAAACAAGCAAAAAAGGGCAAGGGTAAATTGTCGAACAAAGCCTTGTTGCCAAAACTCGATGAAGAGTATGAAGGCAAAATGGAGGAACTGAAAAAGTCTGTTATTGTTAAATTGACTGCACTTACCGAAGGTAAAAAATCGGCTGGAGTGAAGGATTACACCAATATGGATGTTATTCCTAAAGGTACTAAGTTTACACAGAGTACTTTCGCCGAACTAGACCTTGAAGGTGTTCAATTGAATAAATGGACTAATGATCAAAAACAAAACGAGCTAATTAGAGCTACTGTTATCAATTATTTGCGTAAGCACAAAGAGTTTGATGCTGAATTGAGGCGCAAACGCTTTGATTTAACTATCGGTGACGAACTGCCTACTGGTATAATGAAGATTGCTAAGGTTTATATAGCCAAGAAACGCAAAATTCAGGTGGGTGACAAAATGGCTGGCCGTCATGGTAATAAAGGTATTGTAGCTAAAATTGTGCGTCAAGAAGATATGCCTTTCCTTGCTGACGGAACACCCGTTGACATTGTTTTGAATCCTTTAGGTGTACCTTCTCGTATGAACCTTGGACAGATTTTTGAAACTGTGCTAGGTTGGGCAGGAAAAGAATTAGGCATTCGTTTTGCAACACCAATTTTTGATGGTGCTTCATTAGATGATATTAATGAATGGACAGATAAAGCAAATGTTCCTCGTTATGGTAAAACTTATTTATATGACGGTGAAACCGGCGATAGATTTGACCAACCCGCAACAGTAGGAATGATTTATATGCTTAAGCTTGGGCACATGGTTGAAGATAAAATGCATGCTCGCTCAATAGGTCCTTATTCTCTTATTACACAACAACCTCTTGGTGGTAAAGCACAATTTGGAGGTCAACGTTTTGGAGAGATGGAGGTATGGGCGCTTGAAGCATTTGGTGCTGCTCATATTCTGCAAGAAATATTGACGATTAAATCTGACGATGTTATCGGAAGATCAAAAGCATATGAAGCAATAGTTAAAAGTGAACCGATGCCACAACCCGGAATCCCTGAGTCACTTAATGTTTTATTACATGAACTACGAGGGTTGGGATTGAGTATTTCACTCGATTAATACAATCATTTTTTAGATGATTATCCCATTTAAAAACGGGATGGCAAATTAACAAGAATCACTTAACTCTTTATATAATTATAAAAATATGGCATTTAGAAAAGAACGTAAGATAAAGAGTAACTTTTCAAAAATAACAATTAGTTTAGCATCACCAGAAGAGATTTTAGAGAACTCTAGTGGTGAAGTGCTAAAACCCGAAACTATAAACTATCGTACATATAAACCAGAACGTGATGGTCTCTTTTGCGAACGTATTTTTGGTCCAGTAAAAGACTACGAATGTCACTGTGGCAAATACAAACGCATAAGATACAAAGGAATTGTATGTGATAGATGTGGTGTAGAGGTAACGGAGAAAAAAGTTAGACGCGAGCGTACAGGTCATATACACTTAGTAGTTCCTGTAGCGCATATCTGGTATTTTAGATCTTTACCAAATAAAATTGGTTATTTGTTAGGAATACCTACCAAAAAGCTCGACTCAATAATTTATTACGAACGATATGTTGTAATTCAACCAGGAGTTTTAGAAGGTGAGCTAAAAGTTCGTGATCTTCTAACTGAGGATGAGTATTTAGACATATTGGAAAAGCTTCCTGAAGGCAATCAACAGTTAGAAGAATCTGACCCAAATAGGTTTATAGCAAAAATGGGTGCAGAAGGACTTATTGGATTATTGTCTAATTTAGACCTAGATTCGTTAGCTAATAAACTGCGTCATAAAGCCGATACTGAAACTTCTCAACAACGAAGAAACGAGGCATTAAAACAACTACAGGTTGTTGAAGCTTTTAGAGGTTCAAAGTCAAGGAATAAACCTGAATGGATGATACTTAAAGTAGTACCAATTATCCCACCAGAGTTGCGTCCTCTTGTGCCTTTAGATGGAGGTCGCTTTGCAACTTCTGACCTTAACGACTTATATCGTCGTGTAATTATACGTAACAATCGTCTGAAGAGACTTATAGATATTAAAGCACCCGATGTAATTCTCAGAAATGAGAAGCGTATGCTTCAAGAGTCTGTCGATTCTTTATTGGATAACTCGCGCAAGTCAAGTGCTATTAAAACAGAGTCTAATCGACCTCTTAAGTCGCTCTCTGATAGCTTGAAAGGTAAGCAAGGTCGTTTTCGTCAAAACCTATTAGGTAAACGTGTCGATTATTCTGCTCGATCGGTTATTGTTGTGGGTCCAGAATTGAAACTGCACGAATGTGGAATCCCAAAGGATATGGCAGCTGAGATTTACAAGCCATTTATCATTAGAAAACTAATTGAAAGAGGTATTGTAAAGACAGTAAAGTCTGCAAAGAAAATTGTCGATAGAAAAGAACCTGTAGTATGGGATATTTTGGAACATATAATGAAAGGACATCCTGTTCTTCTTAACCGTGCTCCAACTCTTCACCGTTTAGGTATTCAGGCTTTTCAACCCAAAATGATTGAGGGTAGAGCAATCCAGCTACACCCTCTTGCGTGTACTGCTTTTAACGCCGACTTTGACGGTGACCAAATGGCTGTTCATCTTCCATTAGGAAATGATGCTATTTTGGAAGCCCAATTACTTATGTTGGCATCGCACAATATACTTAATCCAGCAAATGGTGCTCCTATTACTGTTCCATCACAAGATATGGTGTTGGGCTTGTATTATATCACAAAAATACGTCCAGGAGCTCGTGGTGAAGGTATGACCTTTTATGGAGAAGAGGAAGCTATAATTGCTTACAATGAAGGTCAGATAGATGTGCATGCTCTCGTAAAAGTTATGGTGAGTGATGTAGATGAAGAAGGAAACTTAATTCGCAAAATTCATGAAACCTCTGTTGGTAGAGTAATTACAAACGAATATATACCTAAAGAAGTTGGATATATAAACGAACTTCTTTCTAAAAAATCGTTACGCGATATTATTGGTAAGGTTATAAAGGTTTGTGGTGTTGCACGTACCGCTCAATATTTGGATGATATTAAAGATTTGGGCTATCGTATGGCATTTAAAGGAGGTTTATCTTTCAATCTTGACGATATTATTGTTCCAAAGGAGAAACAACAATTTATAGACGAGGGTTATGAAGAAGTGGAGCAGATATTGGATAACTACAATATGGGTTTCATTACTTATAACGAGCGTTATAATCAAATTATTGATACTTGGACGCATGTCAACTCTAAGTTGTCAAATACATTGATGAAGCAAATTGCGGAAGATGATCAAGGTTTCAACTCTGTTTATATGATGTTGGATTCAGGAGCTCGTGGTTCTCGCGAACAGATTCGTCAGTTATCAGGAATGCGTGGATTGATGGCAAAGCCGCAGAAGAGTGGTGCTGAAGGTGGACAGATTATTGAAAATCCAATTCTTGCCAACTTTAAAGAAGGGTTGTCTGTATTAGAGTATTTTATTTCAACTCATGGTGCTCGTAAAGGTTTGGCCGATACTGCACTTAAAACTGCCGACGCTGGATATTTAACACGTCGTTTAGTTGACGTAGCACAAGATGTTATTGTTATAGAAGATGACTGTGGAACATTGCGTGGACTTGTTGCAAGAGCTTTGAAGAGTAACGATGAGGTCATAGCTTCACTTTATGAGAGAATCTTAGGTCGTGTTTCTGTTCATGATATATATCATCCTCAAACAGGCGAGCTTATCTTAAGTTCTGGAGAGGAAATTACTGAAGATTATGCCACTATAATAGAAAATTCACCAATTGAGCGTGTTGAAATTCGCTCAGTACTTACTTGCGAAGCACGCAAAGGTGTTTGTGCAAAATGCTATGGTCGTAATTTAGCTAGTGGACACATGGTTCAGAGAGGTGAGGCTGTAGGTGTGATTGCAGCTCAATCTATTGGAGAACCAGGAACGCAGTTAACGTTACGTACTTTCCATGTGGGAGGTATTGCATCTAATATTGCATCAGAAAATAGAATTGTAACTAAGTACGACGGTATTCTTGAAATGGATGACTTGCGTACAGTTGAATCAAGTGACAGTGAAGGCAAGACTCATAAGGTTGTAGTAAGTCGTTTGGTTGAAATGCGCATAGTTGATCCTAATACTAAAATTGTATTGTTGTCACATAATGTACCTTATGGTGCTAAGCTTTATTTTGACAATAAGGCTAAGGTGAAGAAAGATGATTTAATTTGCGAATGGGATCCATTTAATGCCATTATTGTTTCTGAAGCAACTGGTAGAATTAAGTTTGAAAACTTTATCGAGAATGTTACCTATAAGGTAGAATCTGACGAGCAAACAGGCTTAAAAGAGAGGGTAATAATTGAATCGCGTGATAAAACTAAATCACCATCAGCTCATATATTGAACGATAACGATGATATTTTACGTACCTACTCGCTTCCATTGGGAGCTCACCTTGTGAAAAATGAAGATGATGTTATCAATACTGGTGACATATTAGTTAAAATTCCACGAGCAGTAGGTAAATCTGGTGATATTACTGGAGGACTACCGAGAGTAACTGAGTTGTTTGAAGCTAGAAATCCTTCTAATCCTGCTGTTGTTTCTGAAATTGACGGAGAGGTTAGTTTTGGTAAAATTAAAAGGGCAAATCAGGAAATTATTGTGACTTCCAAACTTGGTGAAACTAAAAAGTACTTAGTTCCATTATCTAAACAAATACTTGTTCAAGAGAATGACTATGTGCGTGCTGGATTACCACTTTCTGATGGAGCAATTACTCCTGCATCTATTTTGGCTATTAAAGGTCCAACGGCAGTTCAAGAGTATATTGTAAATGAAGTGCAAGATGTTTACCGTTTGCAAGGAGTGAAGATTAACGATAAGCATTACGAGGTGATAGTTCGTCAAATGATGCGTAAAGTTGAAATTATTGAACCTGGTGATACTCGTTTCTTAGAAAAACAGCTTATTGACAAGCATGAAGTGATGGAAGAGAATGATCGTGTATGGTCTAAAAAGGTGGTAACCGACAAAGGCGATTCCGAAATATTTGAACCAGGACAGATAGTTACTGTTAGAAAATTGCGTGATGAAAATAGCTCTTTGAAACGTAGAGATTTAAAACTTGTTGAAAGTCGTGATGCTATCCCTGCTACCGCCAATCAGGTGTTGCAAGGTATTACTAGAGCTGCACTACAAACAACTAGCTTTATGTCGGCTGCTTCTTTCCAGGAGACAACTAAGGTGTTGAACGATGCTGCAATCCATGGAAAGGTAGATTATCTCGAAGGATTAAAAGAAAATGTTATTTGTGGTCACCTTATTCCTGCAGGAACAGGTCAACGTTCGTTTGACAAGTTGATTGTTGGTTCTAAGAAAGACTTTGAAGAAATGTCAGCTGTAAGTTCTGAGCTTGTTGGAAATAAAGATTAGTTTTTATAAAATAATCGAATAAGATAATTAAAAAAAGAGCTGCTCAATTGAGTAGCTCTTTTTGTTTCCAATCATATTTTTTTGATGAGCTGAAAAAAAGGTCTGACTTTATTGTCAAACCTTTTTATACTATTCAGTCCAAGCGGAATAATTGTTTTAATCAAATTTCAACTAACTCTTTTTGTAGCTCTTTGTTTTGTAGTGATGCAGGTACCGACATTTTGATTTCTTCTTCTATTATTTCAATTAATCTTTCTCTTAAGAAGTCTTTTCTTGTAATTAAACTAATTTCTCTTACAGGTGAGCTTTTTTCGAATAATCTTACATTCAACTTTTGTTTCTCTGTTAGATGCGACAAAGCCATTTCTGGAATTACAGTTATTCCATTATTGTTGTCCACAATATTTATGAGTGTTTCAATACTCCCTGCTTCATAAGTGAATGCAGATTTTATTAAGTTCCGACTTTTAAGGTCGCAAAGATTCAGTATTTGGGTTCTAAAGCAGTGTACTTCGTCTAGAAGCCACAATTTAGCGCCTTTTAAATCAGACTCTAGTAAAGAGGTTTTTGCATGAAGAAAGCGTTCGCTAGGTGACACATATGCAAGAAATTTCTCGTAATATATTGGTCTCTCTTTCATGCGTTTGTCATGAAGTGGTGTGGCTAATATACCCCCATCAATAGTGCCATTGCTCAAATTAGTCAATATTTGATTGGTAGTCATTTCATTAATGACCAATCTTATTTCTGTGTTTTGTTCGCGATGGGTTTGCATTAGTTTTGGCAAAAGATAGGGAGATACAGTAGGGATAATAGCTAAACGAAAAGCCCCCTTCGTGATTCCTTTTTCTTCTTCAACTATCTCTTTAATTTGATGAATTTGAGCAATTGAAATTCTTGCTTGTTCAATTATTTTACGCCCTATATCGGTAGGTTCAATTGGTGATTGCGTGCGATCGAAAATTCGCACACCTAATTCATCTTCCAACTTTTGAATCATCATGCTTAGTGTTGGCTGAGTTACAAATGATGCTTCGGCTGCTTTAGAGAAGTGGCGATAGTTATCTACTGCAACAATGTATTCAAGTTGTTGTATGTTCATAAGATAGTTTATTAAGTAATAGTGACATTCTAAAAGATGTCTTATTTATGATTTGAAAAGTACTTCATAAATTGAGCACGCTCGTACAATGCGGGGTTTGGTATGTTAGAATAACTGAGTTTACCTCTAAATTCTTCAATGCTTTTATAGTTGATTTGAGTCATCCACTCTTCTAAGTGGGCAATCATTTCGGGAATTATTTCCAACCCTTCCTCATACAAAACACTGCACAGCTGCATTGCAGTAGCTCCTGCTAAAAGTCCTTTTATAATGTCTTCCCACTTGTGAACTCCGTAAGAACATGCTATATTGAAGTTTGGAACATACCCTGACGTAATGGCTGTCCATCTTAATGTTTCGCTAAAGTCTTCTGGATGGCTAAATACGGGACCAGAAGTAATCTCCATTGCATTTATATCAATATCAAGTTGGTAGAATCTATTGAAAAGCACAACAGCACTTACACCCAATGCTTGTAGTTTTTCAACCAGTCCAGGCAAATTACTTACAGTTCTTGCCATTTTTATAATAATGGGAATGCTGATTACTTTTTTTATTTCTCGAACAATCTTTATATAAGACTCTTCGAGGTATCTATCGCCAAACTGTCCTGTGTTGATTAAAAAGATATTTAACTCCAATGCATCAGCACCTGCCTCTTCAATGCTTTTAGCAAAGTCTATCCAGCTAGCTACTTTGTAGCAGTTGATACTGGCAATGATGGGTATATTGCATGATGATTTTGCTTCGCGAATCAAGTTGAGATATTTTTCCACATGATTCATCTCTACATAAGCATTGATATAATCACTTGCTTCGGGATAATCGGAAGTAAGATTAAGCTTTTCTGAATGGCTATCTATTTGCTCTTCGAAAAGAGATTTTAATACTACTGCCCCAACACCTGCTTTATCGAGCTTTTTTATTTTACTTATCGAGTTTGTCAATCCGCTACTTGCAGCAATCAATGGATTGCGGAGTTTTAGTCCTGCATATTCTGTTGATAAATTAATCATAGTATGTTTTGTGTTTCAGATTGTAAATAATTTTTCGCCTCATACTTTTACATTTATACAAAAATAGGTAAATGTTTTGCAATAAGCTCTATTCTCTCTCTCCAAAAATCTTTGAGCCAACTCTTATTATCGTGCTCCCTTCTTCAACAGCAATATTGTAATCGGATGACATCCCCATTGATATCTCTTTAAATTGTGGGTTGTCTGCAAAGAAATGTTTTTTCACTTTGTCGAAATATGTCTGTAGTTTTGCAAACTCTCTCCTCACAATAGCTTCATTTTCTGTGAAAGTTGCCATGCCCATCAAGCCAGCAAGTTGTATATGCTTATACTCACGCCATTTTTCGCTCTCAAGAAAAGTCCAACACTCCTCTTCTGTAAAGCCAGCTTTTGTATCTTCTTCTGCAATATGAATTTGCAACAGGCAGGGTATTACTCTATCAACGATGGTTGCTTGTCGCTCTATCTGACGGAGTAGCCTATCAGAATCAACACTATGAATGCAGTCAATAAAAGGAACAATAAACTTTACTTTATTGCGTTGTAATCTTCCTATAAAGTGCCATTCAATATCTTGTGGTAAATGGGGTTGCTTCTCTATAAGCTCTTGAACCCTGCTTTCGCCAAAAATCTTATGTCCGCTATTGTATGCTTTTACTATTTCATCTACATCATGAAATTTAGAAACTGCTACCAACCGTGTCTTAGCAGGTATTTGGCTTTTAATTTCATCTATGTTTTTTTGAATATCCATTATGCCGACTCTTCCTTGCTGTGTTGCACTTCTGCACTATAAGGGTAAACATCCATAATTGCTGTTTCGGTAGCACTCGCAATAGTATAGTCAACCATAGATTTCTCCATTTCGGTTTCTATTATTTCTATAGCTTCTTTAAGGGTTGATGCTTGAACAAGCATATTTACAGCAGTTTTTTTCTCTGCTCCACTCTTTTCATCTAAAGAAATAAAGTAGAGTCTCATTTTGTAATATCTATCGCCATGATCATTGAAGAATGACTCTGCATATTTCACACGTTTTATATTCGAAATGGTAAATTCACCAGACATATAAGGGGTGATTTCCTGAATAATACGCGCCTCCGCTTCGGTAAACGACAATGCATCTACTAGATAAGGCTCTGTAACCATTTTCTGCATTCCAGATTCAAGCAGCTTTTCATAACGAACTTTACATTCAAACCAATTGTACATATCTTTTCTGTTTTTAGTGTTCTGTTTTAGTTTAGTGCGAAATTAACAAAATATCCCGAGAATAACGGCTCTCGGGATATCTATTTTGTA
>CAZUHZ010000044.1:0-11519 GCA_964620895.1 uncultured Dysgonomonadaceae bacterium
ACGTTTGCCTCGGTGGAATAGGGAGTTTTGATGAGGCAATGGGGATGGACAGGTTGCGACCTGTCCCTACAATCGCACAAAATAAAATCATTGTCAGAATTGATGGGAGCATATAAAACCACAACATCAAAAAAAATTCATCTTATGGGTCATAATTATTTTGCGTGGCAACGTTCATTTCACGATCATATTATTCGCAACACAATATACTACGATAAAATATTTGAGTATATATTAACCAACCCAGAAAACTGGGCAAGCGATATTTTTAACGAGGGATGAAAAAATGTGTGGAAGGCACAGATTACAAATCTGCGCCAGCGGTAGATTGTGGAGACACGGATTGCAAATCCGCGCCAGCGATGCGATTAACCTTGTTGTAGGGACAGGTCGCGACCCCAGTGAAATATTAATCAATTTCACGGGGCAGGCTTGTCCTTGGTAGATTATTCTACCGCTCTCTGTCCTTGGTTAATCATCATGTATAGTGTCTGCAAGAAAACCCCTTGTTTTAAGTCTTTGATAAGAAAAGGGCAAAGACAAGGCTTTTGAAGTTTTTGAAATTAAGGAACTGACAAGCGAAGTAAGAGTAGAGGCAAAGCTCGCTTTGACTATGCCTTACAAGGAGGAAGAAGACAAAGTCAATTTACATAAGTAAATGACTGTTTCAAAAACGAGAGTAACGCAGTATTTGCCGTTTTCTTGCAAAAGACTATATAAAAAATTGCAACACTATACACCAATCTTTGTTTATAATATGAAACCATAAAAAAGGAGTAACTGATGGAAGAATTTTTAAATACAGAGCTATTCAATATCAAAGATGTGAAGCTTGAGCTTGGCACAATCATTGTGTTGGTTGTGTTTGTTGTTGTTGTAGCAGGTGTTTTGAAGTTAGTAAAAAAACTGATTTATAGGTCTAATAAACTCAATACGGGCGAAAAGTTTTCTCTCAATAAAATAGTGCACTATATTGTTTATGCAGTAGCCTTTGTTGCTGGGCTTCGAATTGCAGGATTTGATATAACTGTGTTGTTGGCTGGGTCTGCCGCATTGTTGGTGGGTATAGGCTTTGGATTGCAAAATATTTTTAGCGATTTTATATCGGTATTATTCTGCTGCTCGATGGCTCGCTTAAGGTGGATGATATAATAGAGGTGAACGGGAAAATATATTTGGTGGAAGAGATAAAGTTTAGAACTACCACTGTGATAGGGCGAGATGAAAACTATGTAATACTTCCTAACTCAGAGTTGACAAGAAACAATGTGGTGAACTGGACTTACAACAAAAAAGCATCGCACTTTCAGATAGATGTGGGGGTGGACTATGCTACCAATGTACCTGAACTGATGGAGCTGTTGAAAGAGGTGGCTAAATCGACACCCCGTGTTTTAGAAATACCCGAACCATTTGTTCGTTTTACAGATTATGGTGAGTCGTCGCTCAGATTTGGGGTCTATTTTTATACACACGATATTTTCAGAGCAGAACACATCAAAAGCCTAATGAGGGTAGAGATTTTCAAAGAGTTATCAGCAAGAGGCATCAATATTCCTTTTCCTCAAAGGGTGGTTCATTTCAAAAAAGATGAGGCAGAGGGTGATGAGGTTTAAGATAAAGACAGGTATTCTCCATTGCGATGCAATATAGTGCAAGTGGCAAGTTGTTTTTGATTTAGATAACCCTTAAACAAAATACTCATGTGAAACGTTATGCTTTTGTACATTCAAAATAAATATTGGGTGCTTTTTGCATTCCACAAGTTAATGTTGTTAGTATAAAGAGAAATGAAACGCATTTTATCATCTATGTTACTGCTTTTGGTGCTTACTTTTAGTGTGCATCCAATTGTTACACTGCATTTTTGTGGAGATGAATTGATGTCGTTCAATATTGGTTTGTTGAGCAATAATAGTATGTGTTGCATGCCCATGGAAGCAAGTGGTAATGAAGATGCAAGATTTCCATTGCTCGAACTAGCTGACACTGATAATAACTACTGCACCATAACCGATGTAGAAGTTGTTACAGACAATTTTACTCCCGTTAGTACTCAATCTGTTGAGTCGCCCACCGAGACATCTCTCATGCCTGGTTGGTTTATACTCAACTATCTTATTGGTTTAACTGCACCAAACACAACAGTTCAACCTCATTTAAACTTCCCTATTCAAGGTTTTTTTGTAAAAACCCTCGACTTCCTTTCGCTAGTCTGTATATATCGACTTTAGCCAATAATTAGTTTTTACGTGCAACATTGCTGTTGCAGAGTATTGTGAATTATATGAACAGGAATAATTAATTATTTCTGTTAACACATTCACATATATGTGATTATCATAAACATTTTGTGTTCTATTTTATTATAACATAAAGGTGTTTGAATATCTATCTCCGAAAAAACTAATAACATAATGCTTAATCGAATTATAAAGTATTTCCTTAACAATCAGTTAGTAACAACACTGCTTTTGGTGCTTTTAGTGGTTTGGGGGCTGTCAACCGCACCCTTCAACTGGAACGAGGGCATATTGCCCAGAGACCCTGTGCCTGTTGATGCTATTCCTGATATTGGCGAAAACCAGCAAATTGTATTTACCGAGTGGATGGGGCGATCGCCACAGGATATTGAAGACCAAGTCTCTTATCCGCTCACTACCTACTTACTAGGTATTCCGGGTGTGAAATCTATCCGTAGTTCTTCCATCTTTGGCTTTTCAAGTATATTCGTTATTTTCGACGATAATGTAGAGTTCTATTGGTCGCGTTCGCGGATATTAGAAAAGTTGAGTTCATTGCCAGCAGCTTTGTTGCCGGAAGGTGTACAACCATCTCTAGGACCCGATGCTACTGCATTGGGGCAGGTGTATTGGTACACCCTTGAAGGACGCGACAAAGAAGGAAACCCAACAGGAGGATGGGATCTACACGAAGTGCGCTCTGTGCAAGACTACTACGTGAAGTATGGGCTGAATGCTACAGAGGGAGTGTCGGAGGTGGCTTCTATAGGCGGGTTTGTGCAAGAATACCAAATTGATGTAAACCCCGATGCACTCAAAGCATACAATATACCGCTACACAAAGTGATGGAGGCGGTGCAAAAATCGAATAGAGATGTAGGAGCAAAAACAATAGAGATAAACCAAGCCGAATACTTGGTGCGAGGCTTGGGGTATGTGAAGAGCATCGAAGATATAGAAAAGGCAGTAGTAGCTGTGCAAGAGAATGTGCCTATCCGTATAAAAGATATTGGAGTGGTTTCGCTGGGACCTGCTACCAGAAGGGGAGCATTAGATAAAGATGGAGCTGAGGTGGTGGGCGGTGTAGTAGTTGCACGATTTGGTGCCAACCCGTTGCAGGTTATCAATAATGTGAAAGATAAAATTACGGAAATATCCCCTGGACTTCCAAAGAAAACATTAGCCAACGGAGTTGAAAGTCAACTAACCATTGTGCCATTTTACGACCGTTCGGGGCTTATCTACGAAACCTTGGGGACATTGGAAGAGGCTATATCGCTTCAGATTTTGATTGTGGTTTTGGTGGTCATTGTTATGGTGTATAACCTAAGGGCATCTTTTTTGATTTCTAGCTTACTGCCCATTGCCGTGTTGATGGTTTTTATTGCTATGCGCTATTTCCATGTCGATGCCAATATTGTGGCTTTGTCGGGTATTGCCATTGCTATTGGTACGATGGTCGATTTGGGGGTGATATTGTCTGAAAACATCATCAAACATATTGATGAAGCCCCCGATGGTCAATCTTTGAAGACAACCATCTACAATGGAGCATCGGAGGTTAGTTCTGCAATACTCACGGCTGTTTCTACTACTGTTGTAAGTTTTATACCAGTGTTTACTATGCAGGCTGCCGAAGGCAAATTGTTTGGACCACTAGCGTTTACTAAAACATTTGCGCTCATAGCATCACTTATCGTATCATTAATAATTATGCCCACATTGGCATATTGGTTCTTTGGTGTGAAAATTAAAAATGAAAAGATGAGAAAGTGGCTGAATATAGCCCTGATTCCAATCGGAATTGTTCTTCTTTTTGTTGGTCAAACATGGGCTGGATTGATTCTGTTGGCGTTTGGTGTGGTAGGTGTGGTTAAAGAATTTGGTGTAGAGCGTTACGGTCTTGTTGAAAGAGAAAAAGACGAAGAGACTAGCACTAATTTACAGCAGCGAATGCAATTATTTGCTCTATGGGTGTTAAAATATGCAGAAGTTATAATTGTGGTGATAGGTGTTGTTTGGCTATTAGCCAAGTACTGGCTTCCACTAGGAGCTGCTAAAAGCCTGACCACAAATGTGTTGTTTGTTTCACTGCTTGTGATAATTGTTTTAGGGTTTTTCATCCTTCTCGAGTATTATTATAAAACAATTTTACGCTGGAGCTTAAACCATAAAATGACATTTCTTCTGATTCCTACCTTCTTAATCCTCTTTGGAGTAACCACTTGGATGGGGTTTAACAATATGTTTGGCTTTGTGGCAAAAGGATTCGATACGGTGGGGGTGAATATTCGCACAACCAAGGTGTGGTCGGGACTGACCCATACTTTTCCCGCTATTGGCAAGGAGTTTATGCCTTCGCTCAACGAGGGGAGCTTCTTATTGATGCCCACCTCTATGCCTCACTCAGGATTTGAATACAACCGAAAGGTGCTGGGACAATTGGATATGCTATTGACCAATATACCCGAAGTGGAACTAACAGTAGGGAAGTTGGGTAGGGCTGAGTCGGCGCTCGATCCAGCGCCTATCTCTATGTACGAAAATGTGATTAACTACCACCCCGAATATATGTTGAATGAAAATGGACGTCGGGTAAGGTTCAAAGTAGATAGAAACGATCGATTTATACTAAATAGCGGTGACACGCTAACCAATGAGGAAGCACTGCACAGAGGAGTAGCTTATGAGGAGTTGATTCTTGATAGAAGGGGTAAATACTATCGCAATTGGCGACCCGAAATAAAATCGCCCGATGATATTTGGAACGAAATAGTGAGGGTAGCAAGGATACCAGGAGTAACGTCAGCACCCAAACTACAGCCCATCGAAACTCGATTGGTGATGTTGCAGACTGGAATGCGTGCTCCTATGGGAATTAAAGTGTATGGTCCCGATTTGGCTACCATTGAAGCCTTTGGGATGGAGCTTGAAGAGGTGTTGAAAGAGGTTCCTTCTGTAAAAGCTGAGGCAGTATTTGCAGAGCGAATTGTAGGAAAGCCTTACCTGCATTTGAATATTAATCGTGATGAAATATCTCGTTATGGATTAAACATCGATGATGTGCAGCAAACCATTGAAACTGCCATTGGTGGTGTAAATATCACCTCTACTGTAGAAGGTAGGGAGCGATATCCTGTAAGGGTGCGCTATCCGCGTGAGTTGAGGGATAATCCCGAAGCACTGGGCGAGATTTTAATTGCTACACCTACTGGTGCTCAAGTGCCTATTTCTCAGATTGTAGATTTTGAGTATGTGAGAGGTCCACAAGCCATAAAAAGTGAGGAGACCTTCTTGGTGGGTTACGTTTTGTTTGACAAACGCGATGGATACTCCGAAGGGGCAGTGGTGGACGATGCTCAAAGGGCAATACAAGCCCGTATCGATGCGGGGGATTTAAGTGTACCTTCTGGGGTGAGTTATAAGTTCTCGGGAAGTTATGAAAACCAAATAAGAGCAGAAAAACGGCTCTCTATAATTGTACCAATTGTGTTGGTTATTGTCTTCTTGATTCTTTATTTCCAGTTTAGGTCGGTCACTACTTCTCTGATGGTCTTTTCGGGTATAGCTATGGCATTTAGCGGTGGCTTTATCATGCTGTGGCTTTATGGTCAGGGCTGGTTTGTTGACTTCTCTCTATTTGGTACTAATATGCGCGATTTGTTTCAAATGGGAACCATCAATCTGAGTGTAGCTGTTTGGGTGGGTTTTATTGCATTATTTGGTATTGCTACCGACGATGGTGTGCTGATGGCTACTTATCTCGACCAAAGCTTTGCACGGAGTAAAACCGACAATCTAGAAGGTGTAAGAGATGCAGTGGTTGAGGCGGGTTACCGTAGAATTAAACCAGCTGTTATGACTTCTGCCACAACTATTATTGCATTGCTGCCCATACTTACTTCTACAGGAAGGGGTGCTGATATAATGATACCGATGGCTATACCAGCTTTTGGAGGGATGATTTTTGCAGCAATCACCTATTTTATTGTACCCGTGCTATATAGTATGCGCGAAGAACGAAAATTAAAAAAGATACAACAATCATGAACAAGTATATTATAAATATCGTGTTGCTGATAATTCTGGGAGTTACAGCCGGACATGCCCAAACGCTAGATGAATACTTTGAAATAGCAGCCGAAAATAATCCAGGATTGCAAGCGAAGTACAAAGAGTTTGAAGCGGCACTTCAAAAAGTGCATCAGGTAAACTCTTTACCCGACCCAATACTCTCTTTTAGCTATTTTATCCCTAAAATGCATTCGCAACAAGCAGCACTTTCGCTCACACAAATGTTTCCATGGTTTGGAACATTAGGTGCACAAGGCAATGCCGCAGCTATATTGGCAGAGGCACAGTATCAATCGTTTCTCGATGCTCAGAATCAATTGTATTATGAGGTGTCGGCGGCATATTACCCGTTGTACGAACTAGATCGGTTGAGGGAGATTGAACAGAAAAACATCGATATATTGGAATCGTACAAATCTGTAGCCAACGCTAAGTTCAAGAATGGCTTAGCACCAATGATCGATGTGTTGCGGGTAGATATTATGTTGAAAGATGCAGTGACCAATCTCAGTATTCTTGAAATGAAAGAGAAGTCGCTAAAGGCTACATTCAACAGATTGCTTAATAGGGATGTTGTTGAAGATGTGGTTGTTAATAGTTCGCTTGCAACAGAAACTTTGTTAGACAGTTTTCGTAGAGACTCTATAGCTACTAACAATCCACAGTTGAATGCATTGGATTTGAAAATAAAAGCCAGTGAAGCCAGCGAGATAGCGTCACAAAAAGATGGACTCCCAAAACTAGGTGTAGGGTTGGATTATGCAATTATGGAGGATGGGAAAAACATTGTGATGCCAATGGTTTCAGTCTCTATTCCCATTTTCAGGAAGAAATATAAAGCTGCTCAAAAAGAGGCACAACTGATGCAAGAGAGTTACACGCTTCAAAAAAAGGAAGCTGCTAATTTGCTTATCTCTAACTACGAGATGACATGGTTTGAGATACAGCAACAAAAAGAGCTGATAGGTTTGTATGAACAGCAAACCAGAGAGAGCAATCAGTCGCTAAACCTGCTGTTTAGCGCTTATAGTAACTCTGGAAAAGATTTTGAAGAGGTATTGCGAATGCAACAACAATTGTTGAAATACGAAAAAATGAAAGCTACGGCAGAAGTTGAATATCATATAGCCTTGGCAAAGTTAAATTACATCACTGCAAAACAGATAGGAAAATGAAAACAGATAGAAAAACAATAATAATAGTTCTTTCAACATTAGTAATAGGTGTGTTGTTGGGGTGGTTGATTTTTGGAGGTGCAGGCAATAGTGCGAAGGATGAGCAACTTGCAGAGCATTCTCATGTAGATGAGGAGACAATTTGGACATGTTCTATGCATCCACAAATTCGTCAGAATGAACCAGGGGCATGTCCTATTTGCGGTATGGATTTAATTCCATTGGAGGAAGATAAAAATGAGGGCATCGACCCAAATGCTATAAGCATGTCGGCAACAGCTATGCAGCTAGCCAATGTTCAAACAGCAGTTGTGGGAGCAATGGATCATGTGAAAGAGGTGCGATTGAACGGTAAGATTCAGGAAGACGAACGATTGGTTTTTTCTCAGTCATCGCACGTTCCTGGAAGGATTGAAAACTTGAAGGTGAATTTCACAGGCGATTATGTGCAGGAGGGTCAGGTTATTGCATCGGTATATTCTCCAGAGATGGTTACAGCACAAGAAGAGTTGTATGAGGCTCAAAAAGTGATGGATACGCAACCGCAACTTTTTAATGCAGCCAAAGAAAAGCTGAGAACTTGGAAGCTGACAAACAGTCAAATCGAGCAGATATTGCAGTCAGGAGTCAGCACAACAACTTTTGATATTCAGGCTGATGTATCGGGTTATGTTATTGAAAAACTTGTCAATCCCGGCGATTATGTTCAGAGAGGACAACCTATTTATAAGATAGCCGACCTATCGAAGGTGTGGGTGCTTTTTGATGTGTATGAGTCGGATATGGGCTGGGTGAAGAGAGGCGATAAAGTGGAATACAATGTCTCCTCGCTTCCAGGTGAAACATTTGCAGGAACTATCTCTTTTCTCGACCCTATGATTAATCCTACAACAAGGGTGGCAAAGGCAAGAGTAGCAACTGCCAACAGTGGATTGAAGCTGAAACCCGAAATGTTTGTGTCGGGCATTGTACAGGCAGAATTGAAAAAGACGACCGATGCAGTGGTTGTTCCAAAGTCTGCGGTTATGTGGACTGGTCAACGCTCAGTTGTGTATGTGAAATCGGTTGCTGAGCAAGGGGTTAATTTTCAACTACGAGAGGTGACGCTTGGCCCTTCGCTGGGCGATAGTTTTGTTATAAATGAGGGGTTAGAAACTGGTGAAGAGATAGCAGTAAATGGCACTTTTAGTATTGATGCAGCAGCACAGCTAGCTGGCAAGCCAAGCATGATGAGTCCTGATGTCGCTCCATCTATGTCGGAGCATAATCATGCAGAAATGGATATGATGCCAACTTATGAGAGCATTTCATCCGTTGAACGACTAACCGATATCAACACTACATTTAAAACACAACTCACAAAAGTATATAATGCTTACTTGAAGATGAACGATGCTTTTGTAGATTCTAATGCAAAGAATGTAGCCAGCGAAGCAAAAGAGGTAATAAAAGCTATAAAATCTGTAGATATGGCATTGCTAAAAGGTGATGCTCACATGGAATGGATGGATCAGTTAGAGATTCTGAATAAAACAATTGGTGTTATTAGCCAATCGGATGATATAGAAAAGCAGCGTCACGAGTATATTCAATTCAATCTTGCTTTTTACGAAAGCGTAAAAATGTTTGGACTTCACAATGTGACTACCTATTTTCAATACTGCCCAATGGCAAACAATGATAAAGGGGCTTATTGGTTGAGTGCATCCGAAGGTATATTGAACCCCTATTTTGGAGATGTTATGCTTACCTGTGGGGAGACTAAGGAGATTATTGAATGAGTGATGGGTGATGAGTGATGAGGAATGGGGATAAGATTGATGAAGGAGATTGAATCTTAGAAAACACAAAGGAAATGTTTCACCCAAAGACGCATAACTAGATGTTTTTAAGAGAATAATAATAAGTTGATAAATTCAGGAGGAGTATGAAAAAGAAAAAAATAATAGTTGTTGGTTGTGGCTTTGGTGGGCTTCAGTTTATTAAGCATCTAAAGAAAAATAGGTTTGACATTCTGTTGATCGATAAGGTGAATCACCATCAATTTCAACCACTGTTTTATCAAGTTGCGGCATCGCAAATAGAGCCAGCAACTATCTCATTTCCACTACGGAAAATTTTTCAAAATCGAAAGGATGTTCGAATTCGCCTTGCAACGGTAGAGCGTATAAACAATAAAGAGAAGATGGTGGAGACATCCATAGGGTCATTCCCTTATGACTGCTTAATTATTGCAACTGGTTCGAAGACAAACTATTTCAACAATGAACAAATTGAGGAAAATACGTTGAGTTTGAAGTCGTCATATAAGGCAATGAGCATTCGTAATAAAACATTGATGAATTTTGAAAAGATTTTATACGATGAAGACAATGAGGCACTTTATAATATTGTTATTGTAGGTGGCGGTGCAACTGGGGTTGAGCTATCAGGCGCTTTTGCAGAAATGAAAAAAGAGGTGTTACCAAAGGACTATCCAAACATCTTGGCTAGTAAAGTAAATGTTTATCTGTTGGAGGGTAGCAATCACACGTTATCTGCAATGAGCAGTTATGCTCAAAAGTATTCAGAAAAATACTTGATTAAAATGGGGGTGATAGTGAAGACAGGCGTGTTTGTAAAGCAGTACGACGGTCGGGTTGTAACATTGAGTAATGGCGAAACTATCAATTCTGCCAATGTAATATGGTCTGCGGGTGTAAAAGGAAATGCTATTGGTGGAATTCCCGATGATCTGCTGTTGCCATCGGGAAGAATAAAAGTGGATAGAACAAATAAGGTAGAGTCGTTGGATGGAGTGTATGCAATAGGTGATGTGGCATATATGGAGACCGAAAAATATCCAAAGGGACATCCTCAATTGGCAAATGTGGCAATTGGGCAAGCAAAGAATTTGGCTAGAAACATCAATAAAATTGCTCAAGGAAAAGAGGATAAGTTGAAAAGTTACGAATACCGCAACTTGGGAACAATGGCAACAGTGGGGCGCAACAAAGCTGTGGTTGATTTACCTTTTGTTAAGTTTAGAGGGCAATTTGCTTGGCTTGTGTGGATGTTTCTCCATTTAATGTTGATATTAAGCGTTCGCAACAAATTGGTTATATTCATTAATTGGGCTTATAACTATTTCACAAAAAATAGTTCATTACGCTTAATCCTTTTAGATGAAGAAAGGGATGCTGATGGATAAAATATGAATGATAAAGAATTTATTTATTTTACAATCATAAAATTATTACTTACCTTTGTATCGAAATTTTGGTGCTACTTGTTTCAATATTCCTTCGAAACAACGTGGTGAAAAGGGAATCAGGTGAAAGTCCTGAACAGTCCCGCTGCTGTAAGCTCAGCCAAGATCCTTGTGCAATACTCACATACCACTGTCTTTGCAAATAAAGATGGGAAGGGCGCACAAAGGATGAGTAAGTCAGAAGACCTGCCAAAATAAATGAATAGTCTTTACAAGAAGAATTGTTTTCTTCGTGTAAAGTCTATCAGCAGAATGTTCTCGTGGATTGGAACAATTGTGTTAGGGTTTTCAACAACCGCTTCCCCAATTGTTTTATTTATATATTTTATTAATTAAAACAAAAAATGAAAAGATTTAAATTTTATGCGATTTTTATCGCAATGGTTACTCTTGTGGCATGTAGTGATGATTTTGTGCCAGAGCTAACAACTAATTTGGAGACAAACTCTTATGAGTTTACATCTGAGGGAGGAGAGCAAACATTCTTACTTGAAAGTAATGAGCAGTGGTCGGTGGGCGAAGTTCCCGATTGGATTACAGTGGCTGTTATAGATGCGCCTGATACTAGAGCAACTTCTGCTTCGTATGAGAGTGGTAAAAAAGCTGTTACAATTACTGTAGAAGCAAATCCAGACTATGAAGAACGTACAGCAGAACTGAAATTGGTGTCAGTATCTGGAGGGTTGGTTCAGTTGACAATTGTGCAAGCTAAGAAACCTGAACTGGTTGGTTATTGGATTTTGAGCGAAGGATATGCTGGTAGCAATAATGCTGAAA
>CAZUHZ010000044.1:11619-13254 GCA_964620895.1 uncultured Dysgonomonadaceae bacterium
CTGGTTGGTTATTGGATTTTGAGCGAAGGATATGCTGGTAGCAATAATGCTGAAATGGCATGGTTTGATGTGTCAACAGGAGAGATTGCTACAAAGCAATTTAAAGAATTAAATGAAACAGACCTGGGCGATACTGGCAATGCATTGAAACTATATGGTAGTAAAATGTATGTTGTAGTTACTGGTCCTGGTTTTGGAGCAGAAGGTGAAGGCTATATTGAAGTGATTGATCCTACAACTGGAGTATCAATTAAGCGCATTCCATTTAAGGATGCTAGTGGTGAGACTGCGAAGCCACGTAGTATAGTTTTCGAAGGTGGTAAAGGATATATCACTAGTTTCTCAAATGAAGTGGTGCGCCTTGATACTGCATCATTAGAGTTGGATGCTTTCGCAGCATTGGGAGGTCTGTATCCAGAGGGCTTGGCTTATAACAATGGAAACCTTTATGTTTGCAACTCTGGTTTTGGTGAAGACAACAAAATATCGGTTGTTGATATAGAGAGTATGACAGAGACAAAAGTGATTACTACAGCAATGAATCCTACAGGAATTGTATCGGCGAGTAGTGGTGTTCTCTATTTCAACACAAACTATCCTGATTATACGCTTTATAAACTTACAACAGATGATGAGGTGATAACAGAGATGCCAGGAGTGAATGTAGCTGATATGACTTATACAAATAATAATATATATACAAGTCTATATGACTGGGGAACTTCTTTGGGGGAAGTGTCTAAATTTAATACTATTACGGAAGAGACATCTCCTATCAATCTTGATTTAGCAGGTGCAGGTATTCCTATGTTAATGGAGTATAAAATTGGTGCTATTAATGATTCGGAGTATCTTTTTATTTCTGGTATGGGACAAGATGTTGTGATATTTGACCCCACTACTTCTGAAATTAAGCATGCATTACAAACTGGTGTGCCAAATGCGTCTGGTGTTGTGGCAGTGTACAACTAGTTGGTGATAAATAGCAAGTAAATTGGTGAGCAAGTGTGTGTTGGGGAATTGAAAAGCTTCAGTACGCACTTATCTCACAATTCTTACCCCTCATTTACTCAATCATTAGATTAGATAAAATAGTCTGCAATTTCTTTGCTGCTCTGTTCTACTTGAGCTTCAATATACGAATATGCCTCTTTTTATAAATAAAACTTTTGCTTTGTTTGCTGCATTTATTGTGTTGAACACTCTTTTTGTGTCTGCACAATATCATACAGATAGCTTGCAGTATCTGCCCGAAGTGGTGGTTAAAGCTAAGACTTATAGAGAGATGATTCCTGCTCAAAAGTTATCAGGCGAGGAATTGAAGATACTCAACAGCTACTCAGTAGCCGATGCTATTCGGTATTTCTCTGGTGTACAAATAAAAGACTATGGAGGTATAGGGGGTATTAAAACGGTGAATGTACGTAGTTTAGGTACCAATCATGTGGGTGTGTTTTACGATGGTATCCAGTTGGGCAATGCTCAGAACGGACAAATTGATTTGGGTAAGTTCTCGCTTGACAACATAGAAGAGGTATCTCTCTATAATGGTCAGAAAAGTGGCATTCTACAAACAGCTAAAGATTATGCTTCAGCCAATGCAATTTATTTGCGTTCACGCTCTCCACGGTTTGA
>CAZUHZ010000045.1:0-13191 GCA_964620895.1 uncultured Dysgonomonadaceae bacterium
TACTGTTTAGAAGTTGTTTTCTGTCCATGATTATTTAATCGTTTAAATATCGTTTCACTATACTTGTAAGACGATTGATGTCTGATTTTTGCTTCTTTTTGTAGCCACACAGTGCTACAATCTTGTCTGGGTTACTATTAGTGTGAAAAAAATAGATTCTCAAATGTTTACTCTTGAACTCAAAAGAAGTTACGTCTTTAATGTTTAATTGTATTGTGTTTAGTTTTTTATCTGGGAGTCTTCCACCGTCTGCATAATATTGAGCATATGAAATAAGTGTCGTAAACTCGGAACTATACTGTTTATTTGAAGAAATTTCATTTTCAAATTCATCAAGGGGGCACACCCCATTAATCTCCAGTTTGTAGAAGTCATATTTACTTCCCTTTATGGCTTCTATCTCTTTTAAAACAAACTCAGACATGAAAAGTTTAGTAATTACTATACAAATGTATAGATGTTTCGGTTATTAGAAAAATTAAATTCAAACTTTAACATTTGGTTATTCGTAAAAAACTTCAGAAAAAATAAACTGTCAACTGTGCAAATAGTAGTTTAAGCGTTCAACAGATAACAGATTTCCATTTTGAAAGTATTAATTGTGTGAAGTGTAAAGTTAAAACATATTCACAAAGATAGTATTTTTTCACTTATCTCTATCAACCTAACCAAAAAAACCGTCTCAAAATTATTGAAACGGTTTTCTTTTATTAATGTATGAGAGAGTGTCCTTATTTGTACTTATTTATATTAGCCTCATGCTTTTCTCTATCAAATCTTTCATAATGCGGATTCATTGGCACATAACTATCATCATCCCACAGATCGCTTGTAATCATCAAGTCGGCACTATATCTATTGCAAGCAATGGGTATGTTGTGCACTCTACATTGTCTCAAAAGCATCATAATATCAGCTTCGTGAGGCTGTGCATTGAGGTCGTCAATAAGAAAGACAGCCAAGTCAATCTCTTTTCTTACCACCATTGCTGCAATCTCGGCATCACCGCCCAAAGGACCCGATGTCATTATTTGCATTTCTGGATATACACTTTTGCTAGCCAACGCCTCTTGAACCAAAGTACCTGTAGTTCCTGTACAAACTAATGAATGTTGAGACAGAAAATCTGAGTTGTAAATAACCCAATCTATAATATCCACCTTGCGGTTGTCGTGTGCAACCAAAGCAATTCTAAGTTTTCGTTTCATACCTTTCAATTTAAATACCTAATTCTTTACGAATTAACTCGATTTTTTTATTGGCAGTCTCCTCTGCTAATTTCAGTGCTTCTCTTGAATCAGCTTCGCCCGTAACTTCTATGTAAAACTTTATTTTGGGTTCTGTTCCAGATGGACGTATAGAGAGTTTTGTTCCATCCTCAGTGTAATACTGAAGCACATTGGATGTTGTGGGCATGGAGAGACTGATAGTTTCGTTACTATCAAAGTCTTTTGCTTCAAGGGTGGCAAAATCTTTTAGCAATGTAACATGAGATTCAGCTATCTTGGTGAGAGGATTGTCGCGAAAATTTTTCATCATTGCTTCAATTTCATCTGCACCTTCTTTTCCTTTTCTGACAAGCGATATACCTACTTCTTTTGAGTATCCATACTCTAAATAAATGTCTTGGAGTAATTGATATACTGTCTTACCATTGTCTTTTGCCCAAGCTGCCATTTCAGCAAAAAGCATGCAAGCCGACACCGAGTCTTTGTCGCGTACGAAGTCTCCAGCAAGGAAGCCATAACTCTCTTCACCACCGCCTATATATATTTTGGTGTCTTCGTTTTTCTTGATAATATCGGCAATCCATTTGAAACCAGTGTAGCTATCAAATAGTTCAACATTGTTTTTTCTCGCTATTTTGCTTACTAGCTCACTTGTTACAATTGTTTTAACAGCATATTCTTTTCCTGTCAACTTGCCAAGTTCTCTCCATCTAGTAATGAGATAATAGAGATAGAGAATCATTGTTTGATTCCCATTTATAAGTACAAACTCTCCATTATCGTCACGAACAGCAGTTCCTATACGGTCAGCATCGGGGTCTGTTGCCATCACAATATCTGCATCAGTTTCTATTGCTTTTTTCACGGCTAGCTCTAGCGCAGCAGGTTCTTCGGGGTTAGGAGAAATTACTGTTGGAAACTCTCCACTAACCACATCTTGCTCTGGAACGTTAATGATATTGGTAAACCCAACAGCTTTAAGTGCAGCAGGCACTAGCATAACACCAGCCCCGTGTATGGGAGTGTAAACAATTTTCAAGTCGTGCTGACGCTCTATAGCTTCTGGTGATACAGAGAGTTTTATAACCTCGTTAATAAAAGTTTTATCCATATCCTTACCAATAACATTGATAAGATCTGGGTTGCCCTCAAATTTAATATCGTCGATACATTTAATGCGATTTACCTCTGCAATTATATTTCTATCATGAGGTCCTAATACTTGTGCGCCATCATCCCAGTAGGCTTTGTATCCGTTGTATTCTTTGGGGTTGTGCGATGCGGTAATCATTATACCGCTCTGACAACCCAATTTGCGTATAGCAAAAGAGACTTCAGGAGTAGGGCGTAAATCTTCGAAAAGATATACCTTTATGCCATTAGCAGAAAATATATCGGCTGATATTTCTGCATATTTCCGACTGTTGATTCTGCAGTCATGACCTATTACTACTTTTACTTCGGGCAAATCGGCAAACTCTTGTAAAAGATAATTACTCAAACCTTGTGTTGCACTACCCACAGTATATTTATTCACACGGTTTGATCCTGCACCCATAATGCCACGCAACCCTCCTGTGCCAAACTCCAACTCTCTGTAAAAGGCATCAATGAGCAACGATTTATCTTCATTGTTAAGCATTTGCTCAACTTCTCTTTTCGTTTCTTCGTCATAATTACCTGCTAGCCACATTTGAGCTTTTTCGGTAACTTTATGTAATAAAGCTTCTTCGTTCATAGTTATTTGATCTATTTATTCTGTTGTTAATATTTAAATTTAAAATAAAACTTTGTATTTATCGCCAGTTTGTTCTATCACCTTTCGATAATGTTCGTTAGAGTATCCAGGCCTATCGGGCGATGCTGGCTCCCCATGCTCGTTGCGTTTAAATTTTCCATTCTCTTCTTTCTTCACAACACCATCTAGGTATTTCACCATCATATATTCACCCATCTTTTTCCACTCTTCCAATCCTTTTGTTACGTTGGTGTTGCTATAATCATTCAAGAAGCTGAGAGCTTCTGTTTTCGACTCTTCATATAGTGCCAATGCCTTTTTCTCAATTTCGGGTTGATTAGTTTCAAAACTACTTTCTAATTTATCTTGCAATTCTTGTACATGAACAATTTTGTCGCTATAGCGATCATACACCATATTCGACACCCAGTTGTGAATCCAGAAAGCCGACTCCCAAGTGAAGGTAAGCAAATCGCCGTTACCAACAGCCATCTCTTTGGGCATTGTTGTATTACCAACATACATAGGATAGTAAACACTTTGTGCTGCATCATCTATCCCAAACCATAAAACTCCACCAATTTCGTTGGGTAGCCACGAGCGAGATTGAGAAACAAATGAAAATCCTGTTTGTTGTGTCGATATAGGTCTTTCGTTACAATACTCAACTGAATCTACTTCCCATGTCAATGGCGACCAACGGTAGGGTGAACCGAAAGGTCCAGCACCATAATCATCTCTCCAGTCCAACTCAGTGCCTTCGTAATGGTCGCGCATATAATTTTGCACATCACGCATAGATAATTGTTTGTCTGGTTTTATGTATAGAGGCATTGGGTCTGTTGTCTCTCCTTTGGCATAGCTCACATATTTAGCCATGTCTTTATTTACGTGGTTGAAAAAAGACCATACGCGCGCTTCACAAAAACGAAGAGCCCCAAAATCAAGTGGTGCATAAGCTTGAGCAAAGCTAAAATCCTCGTCGTTTCCGGTGTAATACCCCTTATCACGTGCAAAAGATATCACGTCGGGAGAATAAATACAGTTTTCGGGGTCATCCAACGGGAACTGTTGAATACGAGCTTGGTTGGCGTGTGCCGAAACACAGTCGTCAGGAATACGAACAGCTACCCATACTGCCCCTTTGTTGTCTTCGCCTTTGCCAATAAGTTCCATAACCCAAACTTCGTTGGGATCGGCAATTGAGAAAGACTCTCCAGTACTAGCATATCCGTTATCTTTAACAAGATCGGTCATTACTCTTATCGCTTCACGTGCATTTCTAGCTCTTTGCAAAGTGATATATATTAAGCTACCATAGTCCATTATACCGTTTGGACTGGAAAGTTCACTACGACCAGTAAAAGTAGTTTCTCCAATGGCTAATTGGTGCTCGTTCATGTTTCCTACAACGTTGTAGGTTTGCAACACTTGTGGTATTTCTCCCAAATACTTCCCTGTGTCCCATTCATATACTTTTAACAGCTCACCTGCATTATACTTTTTGGCAGGCCAGTGATACAGTTCGCCATACAAATTATAAGAGTCGGCAGAATAAGATATCATTGTTGACCCGTCGGTGGAAGCTTTTTTTCCAATCAAGAAGTTTGTGCATGCAAAGATCAAAGGTATAGATAGTTGAAAAACTAAAATTACTCCAATAACTTTTTTCATTGTAAAAATAGAATTAATAATTTTGTGATTACAATCTCAAAGATAACTTTTATTTGTATATTTAACGATACAGTTTTAGATTATTTCTTTTTTGTGCGTGAAATATTCTCAACAACCCAATTTTTATCTATATTTGCATTTAATAAACTCATCTATTTCATACAACTATGGACAGCGATTCTAATAAAACAAAAAAGAACTCTTGGGGGCTAAATAGCCTTCAAATTGGTGTTCTCCTGTTTGTTGTTGTTATGTTGTTCTTATTTAGTGACAGCAACATAAAAAAACGAATTGATAGTGATAGAGAAATAAGAAGTTTGAAAAACCAAATAGAGTTTTACAGAAAAAAAATAGACGAGGATAAGATGAAGCTCCATGAGCTTCAATCTGACAAGGAAAACTTAGAGAAGTTTGCGCGTGAAAACTACTTTATGAAAAAAGAGAATGAAGAGGTTTTTATAATAAAGTAGTCTTTAGCAAGGTTTTTCTGTCAGACACTAAATAATTTAATATAAAGATGTATCAATCAAGATATAATGAAATATAATATCAAAAGCCTTCTATATAAAGCATCAGCTTTGCTCATTTTAATATTTACCGTTGTTTATTCATTTCATCCTACAATTGCTGTGTGGGGTATGGTTGTTGGTGTTAGCCTATTTTCTGCTATTACACTCACTACTCCATATCCTGGAAAGAGCATTAGAGGTAAACGACTATTCAACTTTCAGGTTTTTGCTTGTGTTCTATTAGTAGTTGCCACATACCTTATGTATATAAGACGCAATGAGTGGCCAGTGCTACTACTGATAAGTGCAATATTCTTGTTTTACTCTTCTATTGTACTACAAAAAGAGCTTGAGAAAGAGAGCAACAAAGACAAAAAGCAATAAACTCTTTACATTTATATCAGTACTAGTCAATCACTTCTTGTGAAATCACATCAAACACCACTCACTGTTTGCAAAGCATATTAATTAAAAGCACCTTATGAAAAACGATATTCTTGTTCAAAAGTACAGGCAATATCTGCTATTGGAAAAAGGGCTTTCGCCCAATTCAATTTCGGCGTATATGAGCGACTTGCGCAAATTGATTAATTATGCAGAAGAAAATCAGTTGTCTATAATAGATATTACTACTGGCAATTTGGAAGAGCTGTTGGCTCAACTATACGACAATGGCATCAAACCGAGGTCGATAGCACGCATGCTATCTGGTGTGAAATCTTTTTTCAAATACCTGTTTTTAGAAGATTACATTCAGAAAAACCCTGCAGAACTATTGGATGCTCCTTCTATTGGATTGAAGCTCCCTACCGTATTGTCTGTCGAAGAGATTGACAACTTACTCTCTGTTATAGATGTCTCTACTGTTGAAGGTGCGCGCAACTATGCGATTATAGAAACCCTGTATAGCTGCGGACTTCGCGTAACGGAGCTGACAAGTTTGCGATTCACAAACCTATTTTTTGATGAAGGTTTCATTCGTGTAGATGGCAAAGGAAGCAAGCAACGCCTTGTTCCAATATCGGATGTAGCCATTCAGAAGATCAACAACTACCTAACTTATCGCAACCAGATGGTAGCCAAGAAAGGGAGCGAAGACTTTATCTTTATTAGTAAAAGAGGTACACCCATTTCGCGTATCACCGTTTTTTATTACGTAAAAAAATATGCCGAAGAAGCTGGCATCAAAAAAACTATAAGCCCACATATTCTTAGGCATTCTTTTGCTACACACATGCTTGAGCGTGGTGCTAATATACGACATGTACAAGCAATGTTGGGTCACGAGAAAATAACAACAACCGAATTATATACACACTTAGATAGAAATTTTCTTCGACAAGAGATTATATCGCATCACCCTCTTAATAAAAAAGAAGAGTAATGCGAGATCGAATAGCTTATCACAAAACTATACAATAAAATGGCTTTACTAATAAATAAAAACCTTGTGAAATAGCTAACTTCAAAGAAATAATTCTTATATTTGCTCAATTAAATAAAACGTTAAGTAATACACACAAAAAAACAATATACTATGAAGTTTGTAGTTTCAAGTGCTCTTTTATCGTCCCATTTACAGACTATTAGTCGTGTAATAAACTCGAAAAACGCATTGCCTATTCTCGATTGTTTCCTTCTTGAACTAAAAGACAACAAATTGACAATCACAGCAGCTGACAATGAAGTACGAATGGAAACTTTTGTTGAGGTTGCAGAACACGAGGGTGAAGGCTCATTAGCAATTAATGCGAAGAACTTGTTAGACCCTCTACGCGAGTTGCCAGACCAGCCTTTGACGTTCGATATAAATGACGAAACACTTGAGGTTTTTATCTATTACCACAATGGTAAGTACAATTTCATTGGAATGAAAGGCGAAGAGTATCCTCAACCAAAAGATTTAAAAGAAACAGCACTTACACTTGCTTTTGATGCTCAAATACTGCTTAGTGGTATTAATCGCACTATTTTTGCAACTGCCGATGATGAGTTGCGTCCAGTGATGAATGGCATCTATTTTGATATCAATCCCGAAAACTTGACTTTTGTTGCCTCCGATGGTCACAAATTGGTAAAAGTAACTTCAAGTGATGTGAAAGCACCTGAAAGAGCTTCTTTTATTTTGCCAAAAAAACCAGCAAACTTGTTGCGTAGCGTGCTCCCAAGAGAAGATGGGGAGGTGCAAGTAATTTTTGATGAAAACCACGCAGTTATCAAACTAACTCAATACAATATGGTATGTCGCTTTGTTGAGGGACGATATCCAAATTACAACTCAGTAATCCCTGTTGACAATCCCAATAAGGTGACGTTAGACAGATTCAACTTCTTAAATGCTGTAAAGCGTGTGTCGGTTTTCTCCAATCCATCTAGCAATTTAGTTAAGATGCAATTGTCGGAAGACAAAATCATCATCACAGCACAAGACATTGACTACCTCACAGCTGCCGAAGAGACTATTGTTTGCCAGTATTCAGGCAGTGCAATGAGTATAGGGTTTAAAGCCGCTTTCTTAGCAGATATACTCAATAATATTCCTTCACCCGAAGTTGTCTTAGAGTTATCAGATCCATCTCGTGCAGGCATTATTGTTCCTGTCGAAAATGAAGAGAACGAGGAAATGCTAACGCTGATTATGCCAATGATGTTGAACGACTAAAAAATAAAACAAACAATAGAAAGCTAAAGATAACGCCCTTCTTTAGCTTTTTTTTTAATAATCAACTCTATATAAAATCACTTGCTGAACAAAAAAGAGTGTTTTATATTAATTAAGTGCTGTTTGAACAGCATCTAATCACAACAAACAATACAATGAAATTAAATCTGAAAAACCCAATAGTTTTCTTCGACTTAGAAACAACTGGTATCAATATTTCGCGCGACAGAATAGTTGAACTCTCTTTTTTGAAAGTACATCCAAATGGCGAGGAGGAGATAAAATCAAAACGAGTAAACCCCGAAATACCAATTCCTGCAGAATCTACTGCTATTCACGGAATAACTGACGAGGATGTAAAAGACTGTCCAACTTTCAAGCAAATCGCTAAATCATTGGCTAGCCAAATAGAAGGGTGCGATTTAGCAGGATTCAACTCTAACCGTTTTGATGTGCCTATGCTTGCTGAAGAGTTTTTGCGTGCAGGCATCGATTTTGATATGAGCAAGCGTAAATTTGTTGATGTTCAGATTATATATCACAAAAAAGAGCCACGTACTTTAGCAGCTGCTTACAAATTTTACTGCGACAAAGAGTTGCTTGATGCCCACTCGGCAGAAGCTGACACAAGAGCTACTTACGAGGTGTTGAAGTCGCAATTGGAGCGATACCCCGATTTAGTAAATGATATTGATGAACTATCTAAAGAGTACGGAAGCTTTAAAAACAATGTAGATTTTGCTGGACGATTTGTTTTAAATGATAAAGGTATTGAGGTGTTCAATTTCGGTAAACACAGAGGCAAACCTGTAGCCGATATATTAAAGAGAGAACCTAGTTACTATGCATGGATGATGGATGGTGACTTCCCATTAAACACAAAACAGGCTCTCACAAAAATCCGCCTTCGTGAATTAGGTAATTAATAAGATGAGCCTATTCCGAAAAGCTCATCTCCTTACCTTTCACCCCTACCCTCTAAAGAGGTGCTATGGCAGAATGCTGATAATTTTAATTATACGTTGAAGTACAAAGCGCAGAAAAGACTGATTATCAGCAATAGAGTGTTTTCAGAATATTCTCAAAAGAATAGAAAGCTTTTTCTATGATTAAATTAAAATATATTCTTTTTGTTGGTGTAACACTTATTGCAACTACTTATAGTTGCGGGAGTAAAGATATATCGTCGCAGCCGCACCAATCAGCACCTACTGAGACTAAAACACGAAAAGCTAGATTCTCAGGCAACTATAATCGTGAATTCAATGATTTGCATAACCTCCATATAACATCAGCTGTTAAACATGGAATAACTCCCTTGGATACTCGAGCAGACACTGCCTACCAGATGGATATGCTGGTACGTTTGCCCCACGAGTTGGCTTTATATAGGCAATATGATATCACTCACTCAATTCCTTATCTTGTTCCCTCAGCTGCAAAACTATTTATAGATATTGGGCAAAACTTTAGAGATTCGCTCTATAGTAAAAAGATGCCTTTATATAAACTCTATCTTACTAGCATCACACGTACAGACGAAGATACTAGAAGGCTTACTAAACGTAATATAAATGCGAGTCCTGACTCAGCTCATAGGTATGGAACAACCTTCGACATTTCGTGGAAAAGATTTGACAAGCTTGACCTTCACAATCCCGAAGAGATTTCTCCAGAAAAGCTTAAACTAGTGCTTGCTCAAGTTTTGTTTGATTTAAAGAAGCGTGAGAGATGTTTCGTAAAGCATGAAAGACAACAAGCTTGTTTTCATATTACTGTAAGAGAAGACTAAAATAAAATGAGACGCTTTTTTATCACCCTATCATACAACGGCAAAAACTATTGTGGCTGGCAAATCCAACCCAATGCTATCAGTGTTCAGCAAACTCTGCAAGAGTCTTTATCAACAATAGTGCGTAAAAAGATAGATGTAGTAGGAGCTGGACGGACTGATAGTGGTGTACATGCACGCAATATGGTAGCCCATTTCGATTGGGGTAATGATACTTTAAACACACAAGATTTAGTAGTAAGATTAAACAGATTTCTCCCCAAAGATATTGCCATACAATCTATAAAAGAGGTTGTGCCTGATGCTCATGCGCGTTTCGATGCCATATCTCGTACTTATTCATATTGCATAACGTCGCAAAAAGATTCTTTTTATCACGAATATAAGCACCATGTATTTTTCACCCCCGATATAGAGTTGATGAATCGTCTCTGTTCAATATTGTTAGAAACCGATGACTTCACAAGCTTCAGCAAACTACATACGGATGTGAAAACTAACATTTGCAAAGTATCGCAAGCTCATTGGAAGAAAACTAATAACGGTGAATACCTCTTTACAATTCAGGCAGATAGATTTCTACGAAATATGGTGCGATCTATTGTCGGGACGCTATTGCTAGCTGGTAGGGGTAAGTTGGACGAAGAAGATTTTCGCCAGATTATTGCAGCAAAAGACAGAGGAGCAGCAGGTGAATCTGCACCAGGAAATGCTCTGTTTCTAGAGAAGGTTGAATATCCTGAAGAGATTTGGATTTAGTGGAATATTTTGGTTAATAATAATATGTTTAAATGCACTCCGAAAAATTGGCTATGCTACTTTTCACCCCTAAACAACCCCTACAAGGGTACATTAGCTGAATGTTAATAGTTAGGTTTTCTCTTTTAGGGATAGAGGGTGTAAAAAGACAAACTATCAGCAATTTAGCACTTTCAACATGGACTATGTACAAGACCATTAGTATAAGCAAAACTATAAAACTTGTTTTTAAATTAAGAAAATAAATTTATCCTAAAAAGCATCTTAAAAAAACAGATTATGAACAACTTAAAAAAATACTTATTAGCTCTACTCCTCCTGTTTTCTTCGTTCTCTTTTGCAAATGCACAAGACCTAAAGCTATGGTATCTACAGCCTGCTGTTGACTGGAATGAAGCTTTGCCTATTGGCAATGGACGAATGGGAGCTATGGTTTTTGGCGACCCAATAAAAGAGCGCATCCAACTTAATGAAGACTCGCTTTGGCCAGCAGGACCTGAGTGGGCATATAGTAGCAAGGGATCTCCAGAAGCTCTTGAAGAGATTAGGAAATTAATGAGAGAAGGGAAATACTCCCAGGCTGATGAGTTGACTGTTGAATCCTTTTCTTATAAATCAACTGTACTATCTCATCAAACATTGGGTGATTTGTTTATAAACTTTGATAATCATGATAAATATGCAGATTATCAAAGATGGTTAAGCCTTGACTCAGCTGTTGTAACATCAGTTTACAAAGTAAATGGCGGTGCTGTAAGGCAACAAGTTTTCTCATCAAAGCCAGATAATGTTATAGTTGTCAATTTAAAAAGCGAGGCATCAGGAGGTCTGAATTGTGAAATAACTTTATCTAGACCCGATGATAACGGACATCCAACAGTTAATGTGAGTTCTGTTGAAAATGGACTATTAATGAATGGAATGGTAACACAATATGGCGGGGAGTTTAATTCTGAACCAAACCCGATTGACTATGGTGTAAAATTTCAAGGACTTTTGAAAGCAAAAAACAGAGGTGGTGAAATCATTAGTGAAGCAGGTATTTTGAAACTGAAGAATGTTGAGGAGGCTACGCTATATTTTTTCACCAACACATCGTTTTATCACAAGAACTTTCAAGAGATGAATCAACTACAATGGTCATTAGTTCGTGATAAATCTTATCAACAGCTTCTGGACGCTCATATAAGCGATTATAAAAATATTTTCAACAGAATGGAGTTGAATCTAACTGATTATAAAGCAAATGAACTACCAACAGATAAACGTCTTCAAAGTTTAAATACTGGCACTTCAGATCCAGCATTATCAGCCTTATTATTTCAGTATGGTAGGTATTTATTAATTTCATCTTCACGACCAGGTACAAATCCAGCAAACCTTCAAGGATTATGGAACGAACATATTAAAGCACCTTGGGATGCTGACTATCATTTAAACATCAATCTACCCATGAACTATTGGCCAGCAGAGGTATGTAACCTGAGTGAACTTCATGAACCCTTATTTGATTTAATTGATCGATTAATTATTAATGGCAAGAGAATTGCTAAAGAACAGTATGGATGTAGAGGCGCTGTAATACACCACACTACAGACTTGTGGGCACCTGCTTGGATGCGTGCTGCTACAGCATATTGGGGTGCATGGACTGGTGGTGGAGGTTGGGTTGTTCAACACTTATGGACACATTATGAATTTACAAAAGATGAGAGATTTCTAAAAGAAAGATTATACCCTACAACAAAAGAGATTGCGCTGTTTTATGCTGATTGGCTAAAAGAGAGTCCTATCGATGGTTCATTAATTTCTTATCCTTCTACTTCGCCTGAAAATTCATTTGTTGCTCCAGATGGAAATAATGCTGCATCTTGTTTAGGTTCGGCAATGGATCATCAAATTATTTATGAAGTTTTTGACAATGTGTTGAAGGCGGCATCTATTTTGGGGATAAATGATGAGTTTACTTCTGAAATAAAAGAGAAACTAACCTCTTTGCGTTCGGGTTTGCAAATAGGTCCAGACGGACGTTTATTAGAATGGGACAGACCTTACGATGAAGTAGAAAAAGGACACAGACACATGTCTCACTTATACGCACTTTACCCAGCAAGTCAAATTGACCTTGACGAAACACCTGCCTTAGCAGAAGCAGCTCAAAAAACGATAGACTACCGCTTGGAGAATGGCGGTGCTGGAACAGGTTGGAGTAGAGCATGGTTAATATCTTTTTCGGCACGCTTGAGAGATTTCAAAATGGCTGGAGAGCATATAAACCTGTTTTTACAAAAGTCTGTAGCTAAAAATCTATTTTGCTTGCATCCCCCATTTCAAATTGATGGTAATTTTGGTTACACTGCAGGAGTTGCTGAAATGTTAATTCAGAGCCATAAGCAAGATGAAAAAGGTAATTATATCGTTCATCTTTTACCATCAATCCCTACAGAATGGAAAAAAGGCTCTGTTAAAGGTCTTTGTGCACGGGGAGGTTTTAATGTTGATATGGAATGGGAAGATGGACTTCTTAATACAGCTTATATATCCTCCAAAGAAGGCGGAATTTGCAAAGTTCGTTATCAAGACAAAACCATTGATTTAGAATTGAAAGCAGGTGAAAAAATAGAATTGAAAGAGTTGTAGGCTATTTAGTAAATTACAATAGTTTTACAATAGCTTAGATTTGCTTTCAGATTCTCGATCATCTTTCAACTAATCTTGGCGGGTGATACCTTATGTTGTTCGAATTTTTCGTCAACTCTTTTCATCCTTTATCCTACATTGCACTGCCTTGTTAAAGTTGCATAACACCCCAACATTTATACTATTGT
>CAZUHZ010000046.1:0-13073 GCA_964620895.1 uncultured Dysgonomonadaceae bacterium
ATATCTCCCCCTAACATGTTCGATATACTTTTGCAAATAGATAACCCTATACCATGACTGTATTGTTTGCCTACAGAGACATCCTTTTCAAAACGATTAAGCACTTCAAAACGATCAAAAATAGTGTCGATTTGTTCTGCTTTGATACCTACTCCTGTATTTTTAACTGCTATATGAAGAGAGCTGTTTTTTTCGTTTATGGTTGCAACAATATGCTCATTGTCAGGTGTGTATTTGATAGCATTAGAAATTAAATTAAAAAGAATCTTTTCTACAGCAAGTCTATCTGTTTGAAAATGTATTTTATTGGGGCTGAAATTTATTTCAAGTTTGATTTTCTTCGTTTCCAATACATCAACAAAATTGTCGGTAGTATATTGAACCAACTCTACTATGTCAACTTTTTCTATTTTTAGCTTGAGGTGACCCGTTTCAGCTTTTCTAAACTCAACAAGTTCTTCAATTAATGATTGCATCCGTTGAGAGTTTGATTTAATAATCTTCAGATATTTTTTTGATAAATCGTTCGCTTTATTATCATGTAATAGTTTATCACAAGGACCATAAATGAGCGTTAGGGAGTTTGAAAACTCATGAGCAATGTTTGTAAAGAAATTTAATTTAGCTTGATGAACTTCTGAAGTGATTTTTTTGTCTAACTCTTGTTTTTCTATTTCCTTTTGAATACTTCTTCTGTACAATAAGAATCTGACTATAATAAAAAGAATAACTAACAGCAAAATGCTATAAACAATAAAAGCTACTGTTGAAGCCCACCAAGGAGGATGTATTTTTATAGGCATCGTAAAAACATCGTTGCTCCACATCTTATCCGAATTGCTACATCTTACCTTCAATTGATACTTTCCGCTTGGCAAATTTGAAAACACTATTGTGTTTGAACTACCTATATTTATCCATTCAGAATGAAACCCTTCGAGCATGTAAGAGATTTCATTTTTATAATTCCTGATAAAATCAATTGGAATAAACCTGAACCCAAAAGAACTATTATCATATGACAACTCCAACACTTTTTTTCCTTTTCTTTCTTGAAGAAAATCTTTCAAGTTTTTCTCTTCATTATCTATAATAAAAGCATCTAGCCATAAATCAGGTAAATAACCATTCTGGTCAATTTTCAACGGATTAAATAAATTAAATCCATTAATTCCTCCAAGATAGAAAGATGAGGTCAACGCACTGGAATAGTAGGCACCATCAGAAAACTCATTGTTTTGAAGTCCATCATTCACATAATACGGAATGATTCTTAAAACATCTTTTTCTCCTTTAAGCCTTGCAATACCTTTATTTGTACTTATCCAGATAGAACCAGTTTGATCTTCTAAGATGCCGTGTATCGTATTGTTTGGAATGCCATCAGCTTCAGTAAGATGTTGAACAACATAGTCTGTGTCGTTTTCAAAATCCACTTTATACAAACCCAAACTAGTTCCAATAAACAGGTCGTTTTTGTCGCTTACCAATAATGATAGTACATCTTCGTTTGGTTTATATGCTTCATCTTTAAAAAGATGAAGTGATTCAAATTGCTCATTTTTAATGTTAAACTTATTCACTCCACCCCCACGAGTGCCAATCCACAAATAGTCATCGCTACTTTTAATTATAGAATAAACAATATTATTGGATAGCGATGGTTCTTTGTCGTTATACACAAACTGTTTGTAACTAACCACCTTATAAGTGTCAGAAAGTCTGTCAATGACTAGCTTATACATCCCAAACCCACTTGTGCCTATCCACAACACATCATCATCATTCACAAAAATCTCATAGATAGATGCTATTCTTATTTCTTTGGGTAGTTGAAGATTTTTAATTTTGTTTGTCTTTTTGTCAAAATAGTTTATTCCATCACCATCGGTTCCAATCCATATAGCATTTGCGCTATCTTGCGCTAACTTATAAACAGAGTTGCTTGAAATGCCTTCATTGGTTGTTATTTTCTTGTCAAAAATAAGTGCATCACCAGTCTCGTTGTGTTTAAAAATTAATATACCACTCCCTTTAGTTCCTACCCAAATGTCCCCATTCTCATCTTCTAGAAATGTTCTAACGGCACTTTTACTAAACTCGGGAACCTGTGAAGAAGTATAGTTTTGAAAGTTACTTTTCTTTTCCACAATTTTCATCACACCTTTCATGTCAGTTCCAACCCACAAAACATCTTGTGTACCTCTATAAAAAGAAAGTACCGAAACAGTGGGTAAAATTGTTGATAAAATATTTAACTGGGTGTCATATTCATACAATCCATTTGATGTGCCTAAGTAAATAACATCGTCATAAACATCTATAACATTCACCTCTTGATTGAAAATGCTTTTTGGTATGAGTGTGTTGAAGCTCTTATTGGTAACTGAATATCTATACAGGTCATTGTTGGCTGTTTGTACAATGATTTCCGAAGAGTTGCTTCTGAAAATTGATTTTACACCATCGATTGATCTAAAAGGGTCGATTGAATACACTTTTGGAACAGAAGAGCTAAAGTCAACTTCAAGTTCATATAGCAAATTGTTTTTGGTAAGAAGCCATAAGTTGCCTGAGGAGTCGAATAGTATTTTTCTAACATTAAATTTTGCAGTATTATACAAGAACTCAAACTTCTCCTCTTTTACATCAAAATAATACAACCCTTGTCCATTAACAGATGCCACTAATTGATTGTTGACGTTTTTTGCAATCAAGAATGCTTGTTCGTCTGTTATCTCTTTGCTGCTTCCTGTAACAAAAAAACTCTCAAAAGCTTTCTCTTCAATATTGAATTGATTAATTCCTAAATCAGTAGCAACCCACAAAGTGTTTTCATCTGTTTGAACTAAATCTCTTATAATTTGATTGCTGATAGTTTTACTGTCACCCACAGAAGGCTTAAACACTTCTATGGTTTTACTATTATACATATTTAAACCATCCCAAGAACCAAACCACATAATTTTATTGGAATCTTGAAAAACTACATTTATAGAGCTATTTGATAACCCTTCAAAATTTGTGATGTTTTGCACCTCATATTCTAAAGCGAAACCAAATGAAGAAATAAGTAGTAGTAAAAAGGTCAATATATTTCTCATTGTATCAAATTACTCTGTTTGTACTGCAATACTGGTTACAAATATAACAATAAAAATTCAATTCATTAGAACCAAAAATAATCCTATCGCTATACTATTTCAAGTTTGTTTGCCCAATCAAACAGATAGTACACCATTTTGAAACAATAGGATACTTCCTTTGAAAAACAAGTGTTTATCTTTGGGTGTAATCAAAAAAATAGTATTTCATGGACATAGCAAAAAGATTTTCGCAGAACCCTATTTTAAAACCTTCAGACTTAAGCCCAGGTATAAAAGGAATGGAAATTACCTGTCTTTTAAATCCAGGTGTGTTTAAAATGGATGGTAAAACATGGTTGCTTTTGAGAGTAGCCGAAAGACCAACTCAAATAGAAGGAAAGATAAGTTTTCCTGTGTACAACGAACATGGAGAAATTGAAGTTCTTAGTTTTGATAAAAACGATCCTGATATGGATGCTTCAGACCCAAGGGTCATTAAGTATAAAGGTCAAAACTATCTAACAACACTATCGTACCTGCGATTGGTGTACAGCGACGACGATATCAACTTTCATGAACATCCTGACTACCCTCCTATCTTTGGAGAAGGTGAATTGGAGTCATTTGGAATTGAGGATTGCCGAGTAGCAACAATGGACGATGGGTATTTTCTCACATTTACCGAAGTCTCACCCGTAGCAGTTGGTGTTGGCTTGATTGAGACTACCGATTTCAAATCGTATAAGCGTGAAGGTATGATTTTTCCGCCACATAATAAAGACTGTGCTATATTTGAAGAGAAAATTGGAGATAAGTACTATGCTTTGCATCGACCAAGCAGCCCCGAGTTGGGAGGGAATTATATTTGGTTGGCAGAGTCGCCAGACAGGCTTCATTGGGGCAATCACAAATGTATAGCAATAACTAGAGAGGGTAGTTGGGATTCTGCTCGTGTGGGAGCTGGTGCAGCACCAATTAAAACTGACGAAGGTTGGTTGCAAATATATCATGGGGCTAATAAAGATCATCGTTACTGCTTAGGAGCGTTGTTGCTCGATTTAAACGACCCTTCAAAAGTATTAGCAAGAAGCGTTGATCCTATTATGGAGCCAATTGCTGAGTATGAGAAAACAGGATTTTTTGGAAACGTTGTTTTCACCAATGGTCATTATGTAGATGGCGATAAGCTCCGTATTTTTTATGGAGCAAGCGATGAGGTTATATGTGGAGCTGATTTTTCAATAAAAGAAATACTTAACACATTAAAATAAATGGGAAAAAACATATTTAGCGAATATACGTTTTTTAAAGGCCAGCCCAATAATATAAAGAAATTGCTTTTAACAAATATGTTATATGCAATGATTCTTCCTATTATTGAGATTTTTGTAGGCGCATACATTATGAGGAATACTGATAATTCATCTTATGTAGTTATTTATCAGTTATGTATGTATATAGGCGTAGTAATTACAGCTGTTTTTAATGGCTTTTTATTGAAAAAAGTCAAGTCAAGCTTTTTATATGGATTTGGAATCATCATTTCCGCAGTAGTTTTAGTAGTAATGATGTTTTTTGAGTCTTCCACAATAGGAGAATTGGCTATAGCTGGAGTAGTGCTTGGTGCCGCAACTGGTTTCTTTTGGACAAATCGTTATCTGTTGACCCTGAATGCAACAAATGATGACAACCGGAACTATTTTTTCGGGTTGGAATCTTTCTTTTTTTCACTTTGGAATATTGTCATTCCATTAATTGTGGGTGGCATATTGGTTTATATACAGCAAAGAAAACTATTTGGAATGGTGCTTAACATAAACCACGGATATCAATTTGTTGCAATGATGTCTTTGGTAATAGGTGTTTTAGCATGCATTGTTTTATCACAAGGAGATTTTAAGAACCCTGTTCAGAAAAAATTTATTTACTATAAATTTCATGTTCTTTGGAGAAAACTGTTGGCTCTTGCTGGATTCAAAGGAATGGTGCAAGGATTTTTGGTAACAGCACCAGCTATTTTAGTAATGCGCTTGGTAGGCGACGAAGGTACTCTCGGACTTATTCAAGGAGTGGGTGGTGCAGCAACTGCTATCATTGTTTATGTGTTGGGAAGAGTTGCTAAACCTCAGCATAGAATGCATATTTTTGGATTTGGTCTCATAGTCTTTTTTATAGGTACTCTATTCAATGCAATGCTTTTTTCAGCCATGGGAGTTATTATTTTTGTGCTTTGTAAGGTCTTGTTTCAGCCACTTCACGATTTAGCCTACTTCCCAACAATGATGAAAACCATAGATGCTGTGAAAGCAATAGAGAAACGAAATGAGTACTCCTATATAATGAGCCATGAGGTGGGTCTGTTTTTGGGAAGAGCGTTTGGTATGATACTATTTGTTGGTTTATCCTATCTTATTTCTGAAACATTTGCATTAAAATATGCACTGCTGATTGTAGGATCTATTCAATTACTATCTCTTCCTTTAGCTAAAAGCATTATTAAAGATATTGACACTAATAAATATAATTCTGTAAAAAGTTAATTAATAAATAACATGAGAAAGTATTCAAATCATATTCTATTTACGATACTATTATTATTTATATCGCTATCATGTACTCAAAAGCTAGACACTCAGAGTGCAGTAACACAAACTGATATTAGTAGGGTCAATTTAATGCCAAACATGCCGCAACCCTATAAAATAATTGATTGGAAACAAAAAGCGATTGATTTTGATAGATACGTATTCGATTTCAATTCTGACTTACCGGCTGGATCAATGATATGGTTAGACGATAACCAACGAAATATTCCGCAAATTACATTCGGATTATACACTGCTATACATGATGTGCGCCAGGGACCAACTAACAATAATGGAGAGTTTCACGAAAGTCTTAATTCACTTGCTGCATTACTAGGAGCAGGGTTAATTGGTATAGACAAAACAAATCAAAACGGATACAACTATGTGAAGATGGTGCAAAATTACTTCAATAGCGACAATGGGTGGAATATTGTTATGAACAATACTAATCCAGAAGTCGCCTTATTGGGTGGTGGCTATGGACGCGACTGGTGGTACGATGTTTTTCCAAATGTACTTTATTATAATTTATGTGATGTTTTTCCAAATGTGGAAAATGCTGACGAAATTCAACTATCTATTGCAGAGCAGTTTTATAAAGCCGACTCTATCTTAGATGGAAATTACGATTATTCATATTTCGATTACAGCGAAATGGAAGGAAAAATTAATCATATTCCATTACAACAGGATGCTGCTGGCGGACACGGATATGTGTTGTATTCAGCCTATCAAAAATTTAAAACTCCCAAATATCTAGAGCGCGCCAAAACTGCGATTGCGGCTTTAAATAGCCAAACGGAAAGTTGTTTCTACGAAGTGCTTCTCCCGATGGGTATATATACTGCGGCAAGATTGAATGCTGAGGAAAATATGGATTACGATATTTCGAAAATGCTCGATTGGGTTTTCGAAGGAAATAAAAATCCTGATGGCAGAACAGGTTGGGGTATAATTGTAGGAAAATGGGGAGGTTACGATGTAAGTGGACTGCAAGGCAGCATCACAGACGGTGGAGGATTTGCTTTTTTAATGAATAGTATAAAGATGGCAATGCCGCTTGTGCCAATGGTGAAATACGAACCGCAATTTGCAAAAGCTATCGGAAAATGGATGTTGAATAATGTAAATGCATCAAGATTGTTTTATCCCGATGAAATTGCAGATGAAAACCAGTGGTTGCCAGAAATGAAAGAAATAACCAACTCAATTGTAGCGTATGAAGGATTGCGCTTTACAGATATTTATGAAAAACCTGAGCTAGAAGGGGTTAGTCCAGTGGCATTGGGCGACGGTCCATTGTGGAATGAGAACAATCCGCCCGAAAGTATGTTTAGTCTATACAGCACATCGCCAGTGGGAGTTTATGCAGCAATTGTTGACTCTACCGATGTTGAAGGGATTTTAAAATTAGATTGTAATGTAACTGATTTCTATTCTCAGGAATCATATCCTACTTTTTTGTTATATAATCCACACGACACGGACCAAAAAATAACTTATAAACTGTCAGACTCCTCAGCTTCCGATTTGTTTGATGTGCTTTCTAAGACCTACTTAGCTACTAGCGTGTCAAACACTGCTGAGGTTATAATTCCTGCCCACGAGGCTGTATTGGTAACAGAGTTGCCCGATAATTCAAAATTAAAAGAAGACGGCAACATGCTTACTTACAATGGTATAGTAGTATCTTACAAATAAATTTAATTAAACCGATATGAGAAACTTATTATTTATATTATTTAATCTTATAATTATTTCAACATTTGCGCAAGAACCTATTCAGGTTAGTGGAAATATTTCTGATGCAAAAACCAATGAACCATTAATTGGGGTGAGTATATTGGTTGCTGGAACCAATACGGGTACAGTAACCAACTTCGATGGAGACTTTGAATTGTCAGTAGCTCCAAACAGCACCCTGAAAATAACATACATTGGTTATCAACCATTTGAAATGGTGGTAAAAGAATCTGATGCTTCAAGCCCACTAAGTATTTTTTTGAAAGAAGATTCATTTTTGATGGATGAGGTTGTTGTAGTGGGATACACTGTTCAGAAGAGAAGAGATGTTTTGGGTGCGATAAGCAAAGTAGATCAAAAAGAGTTGATTAAAACCCCAGTTTCTTCTGCACAACAAGCTTTGCAAGGAAGAGTAGCGGGTGTGAATGTAGCCACTCAAACGGGTGCGCCAGGCTCGCCTATCTCTGTAAGGATTCGTGGTGTAGGCTCTATTAATGCAAGCAATGAGCCGCTCTATATTGTTGATGGAATACCTGTACAGGGGGCATTAAACAATATTTCGCCAAATGAGATTGAAGACATGACAGTGCTAAAAGATGCATCATCTGCTGCTATTTACGGATCGCGTGCCTCAAACGGGGTTGTACTTATTACTACAAAAAGCGGAAAAGAAGGCAAAGGAAAAATTACCTATAACAATCAAATTGGATTCCAGTCCCACGGGCGTTTAACTCCTATGGCTAATAGAGATCAATACATCCAATTATACAACGAAGCTGCTACTGCTGATAATGAGGCTTCGTCTATAAAGAGACCCCTTATAGAAGGAAGCTGGGTGGATGGCAAAGAGTTTGCCGATGTAAACCATTTGAAAGAGATATTCCAGGTTGCTCCAATTCAAACGCACGAACTTTCGTTCAGAGGAGGAAATGACAAAACAAATTATTTAATTTCAGGAACTTACTTCTCGCAAGAGGGTATCATTAAAGAAACTGATTATAATCGGTTTAACCTACGTTCCAATATTTCATCAGATGTCAAAGAGTGGTTGAATGTTGGTTTGAATGTAAGTGGTGGTGTTTCCAACAATAGGCTAGTCTCAAGTTCTGGTGACGGATATGCCGGAGAGGGAGGAAGTGTTGTTAGATATGCTTTTTTTAGAAACCCTGCAATTCCTGTATATAATTCTCAAGGAGGCTTTGTTGATTCGCCCTCTGAGTATTTTGGCAATTCTGTTTACAACTCTTTTTTTGGCGATGGATACAATCCAGTTGGAATAACTGCCAATACAGATAGAACGAAGAAAGTTAAATCATTGCTAGTAACTGGTAATCTTTTGATTACACTACCAGGCAATGTATTTATAAAGACAGCTTTAGGTACTGATTATAATGATGTGGAAAACAGAAACTTCAACAAAAGTTGGGGTACAGCCAATAGAATTAATGCTACAAATAGCTTAGATGTATCTACTGTAGAGTCAAATAGTTGGACATTTAATACCACCCTAAACCACACTATCGACATTAAAGATACACACTCCATCACATCAATGATTGGAACTGAAGCTATCAAAAATACTGGTAATACGCTCAGTGGATCAGAAAGCGAGTTTTCAAACACCGACGATGGTTTTGTCTATTTAGGATTAGGAAACAGCAAAATCAGGAATCATCAAAATGAGTGGACTTCAAGTTTGCTATCGTTATTTGGAAATGTGAATTACAATTACAAACAAAAATATTATTTATCTGCAATCATTCGACATGATGGCTCATCTCGTTTTAGCGATGGAAATAGGTGGGGAACGTTTTACTCACTATCTGGAGGTTGGAACATAGAGTCGGAAGAGTTTATGAAAGATATCAATTTCTTAGATAAATTCAAATTAAGAGCCGGTTACGGTGCTATTGGTAATGAAAATATACCACTATATTCTTATCTCGATCGTTATTCTTACAACTACTATTACACCTTTGGTGGCAACAGTTACAATGGTTTTGCGCAATCTCAATTGGCAAACACCGATTTGAAATGGGAAACAAGCAAGCAGTTTAATGTGGGGGTCGATTTAGAGTTTTTCAAAAACACTTTTGGTGTTACATTAGACTACTATTACAAAACCACTAAAGATATGTTACTCCCAGCTGCTATACCACCCTCGGTTGGTAATGCAAGTCCTCCTTTCATCAACAGTGATGGAAGTGTTCTGAATACTGGTATCGATGTTGAAATGTTTTATAGGAAAAACTATAAAGATGGTGGTTTCAATATCTCATTGAATGGTGCTTATCTGAAAAATAAAGTGTCAAACCTAGAGTTTCCATATTTTGGTGGAAGGGTTGACACAGGAGTGTATGCTACAAAAACAGAATCTGGGTATCCTCTAGGATCATTTTTCCTTTACGAAATGGATGGCATATTCCAAAACGATTTAGAGGTACTTACTTCAGCTTATCAAGGCAGAAACATTAAAGCTGGCGATGTGAAATATGTTGATCAAAACACCGACAATGTCATTGATTCAGACGATAGAGTTCATGCAGGAAGTGCTATTCCTAAATTCACAACTGGATTAAACCTATCGGGAAATTATAAAGGATTTGATGTATCAGCATTCTTTCAAGGAGCTTTTGGTCAAAAAATATTTTCGCAAGTCAATTATGATATTGAAGGTTTTTATAGAGGATTTAATGTAACCGAAAGATACTTCAATGAACACTGGACGGGTGAAGGCACCTCCAACACACAGCCACGTGCTTCGTGGGCAGGCAAATCAAACAATGTGAGAGCTTCCACTAGATTTCTTGAAGATGGTTCATACTTCAGGTTAAAGAACTTGCAACTGGGATATACACTCCCAAAGCTTTCTTTCTTTGATGCTGATTTATTGCGAATATTCGTTGCAACAACCAACTTGTTTACATTGACAAAATACTCTGGCTTAGACCCTGAAATGACTGTTAGTACAAACTCACAATCGGAAGGAGATATTGCTAATGGAATTGACTGGGGAACCTATCCAGTAGCAAAAAGTATAACATTTGGAGTTAACATCACGTTTTAAAAATAAGAGACAATGCAAAAACTAATAAAATACTTATTAATCATTACTTTAAGTGTGATATCATATTCATGTAATGATTTCCTAGACAATGAATTAAAAGGAGAATATACCTCAGATAACTTCTATACTACAGCCGAAAATGCAACAATGTCTGTAACGTCAATATACAACTCGTTGTATGGCACCACATTGTGGGTGTTTGGCGATGTGGCATCTGACGATGCAGTAAAAGGAGGAAATGCTGGCGACCAAGCAGATATCAATGCTATTAATGACTTTACAGCAAACTCTGACAATGGTTTCTTGAACACTTTTTGGAAGTCTTCATACGAAACTATAGCTAGAGCCAATAATGCAATAGCATATATTCCCGATATCTCTATGGATGAAGCAATTAAAAACAGATTAGTTGGTGAAGCCAAGTTTCTGAGAGCTTACGCATTTTTTAATCTGGTGAATATCTATGGCGAAATTCCATTAAAGTTAGAACCTTCGAATAAAAGTGCGGCAATTCACACCAAATTAAGTGAGGTGGGCGATGTTTACACACAAATCGAAAATGACTTAAAAGATGCTGCAGACGTTCTGCCCGTTAGCTACGATATGGACAAAGGGAGAATAACCAAAGGTGCTGCACATGCTTTATTAGCAAAAACCTATTTGTTCCGAAAAAAATATACTGATGCACTAACCTCCATCAATGATTTAGAAATGTTGAATGTATATGAACTGGAAGAAAATTATGAAGACTTGTTCAAAGTAGGTGCCGAAGATAGCAAAGAGGTTATTTTTGGATTTAGGTATGTAGATGATGAACTAGTATCACTTGGCAATAATATGAATGTTTGGTTTGCTCCTTCTATAGAGGGTGGTTATTACTTCAATGCCCCTACACAAAGCTTTGTAGATGCCTTTGCTGATAAAACCGTTGATGGTGATGTTGACCCCAGACTAGATGCTTCAATAGGCAGAGATGGTCAACCATGGTTTAACGAAAGAGTGTTTTCGGCCGCTTGGTCGGAAGCTACTGGATACTTAGTAAAAAAATACAACGAAGATATGGTGAAGGGCATCGCCAAATCACGTTCAACTATTCCTTATCACGCCATCCGTTATGCAGACATCATTCTTATGAAAGCAGAAGCATTAAACGAAACAGAATCAACCGAAAATGCAATAGTAGAAGTAAATAAAATTAAGAACAGAGCCAATCTGCCTACAATTGCATCAGCTTCACAAGTAGATCTTAGAAGAATTATACAAGTAGAACGAAGAAAAGAACTTGGATTTGAGTTCCATCGCTTCTTCGATTTAATGAGGTGGGGGAAGAGTGTTGCTGAAGATGCCCTCGGAGAAGACTTCGCTTGGACAGAGCCACGCTTTTATTTCCCTCTACCGCAATCAGAATTAGATACTAATCAGGCTCTACAATAGCCTATTATTTATAAAGACAATTAAATTTCTAAACAATTAAATTTTAAAAGACATGAAAAAGAATTATTTAAAAAATCTATTTTTTGGATTATTCACTGTGTTATTACTTGCCGGAACTTTCGTAGCATGTAGTGATAGTGACGATGATCCCTCAGATCCTATCAAGGCTGAGTTAGCAGAACTGAATGAAGCGATAAAATCGTCACAAGCATTATTGGATGCTCCAACTGTTGACGAAGATTATCCAGCTAATGCAATTAGTGATTTTAAGAAGGTTGTAGATGCAGGAAAAGCAGTGCAAGCCAATGATAAGGCAACACAAGCACAAGTTGATGCTATTGTAGTACAATTGAACAAAGCAAAAGAATCGTTTTTAGCAGCTGCTTACGGTGCTATTCCCGATAGTGCTTTACTTATGGGTCTCACATTCGACGAAGAAGTTAGCGACAACAAGATTGTTACCGCAGGAAAAGGTTGGGTAGCAGAACTTGCAAAAGGTCCATCAGAAATATTTAATGCTGATACAGGTTTTCCTACTTTTGTAACAGGGAAAATTGGTAAAGCTATTAGATTTGAAAAAGGGTCACATTTAGAAGTGAACGATTATTCATCTGCCGATCTTTTGAGCAGTCAACTTTCAGTAGCTACATGGGTAAAACCCGACTCCACAAGAGCTGGAAATTACATCATATCTTATAACTATTGGAATTCATTTAAGTTTCAACTGCAAGAACAAAACAAACCTTTCTTTACTATTCACACAAATGAAGACGGATGGGTAGATGCAGATAACGAACATGAAATGTCGGCTCCTAATAATGAGTGGACTCATTTAGTAGTAACATTGAATTTGAACACTAAAAAAATAGCGTTTTATGTAGATGGAGCACTAACTAAAGAGTGGGACGATACTACTAAAGAAGGACTTAAAGGTACTGGTGCTTACGAATATGAAACCTTATTACCATTAATGATTGGTGCATGCACTACTTATGCAGAAGCTGATGCTGAATGGGACTGGGAATGGTCGAGAACCCCAGATGGTTGGGATCATTTTGTAGGACTAATGGACGAATTTAAACTTTACAATATTGCTTTAGACGAAGGTCAAGTAGCAAAATTGTTTAGAGATGAAAACATCTAAGTTTCGTTTTT
>CAZUHZ010000047.1:0-12731 GCA_964620895.1 uncultured Dysgonomonadaceae bacterium
GAATTAAATTGAGAAGATTATATCCGTCAATTAATCATTGACATGACACTAGTAACTTCATCATCTTTATTATTACATCCAAAAAATAAAGATAACAAAACAAAGTAAACTAAAAAGGCAATGCTTTTATTTCTCATCTGTTTGTAGTTTTTGATTATTAATTAAACTAATTAGTATTTATCATTAAACATGTTCTATTATAAACTTACTTCTATTCATAAGACACATGTTATCGTATTTACACATCGTAGAATTAAAATAAGAGTTTATATTTCTCAACTATATCTTTTTAATATTTAGCGAAATTGTCGTTTAAAAAGTTTTTTTTGCTCTAGCCTCCTTTCCTTCATAAATTTTAAAGTCTTTGTTTTATCTAAATATCTCAATGTTAAAACATACTGCATATCGCTATTAAAATGCAAATATACAAATAAAAAATATCCTTGCAAGCATGTTACATAATAAAAAATATAATTAACCAACCCACAATCTACAAATGACTTTTAAAAACCCACCTCACTCTGTTTCTTTTTTTAATTGCATTGGTCACAAATCTTAGCATAACAAATGCATATCCAGACATAGAGCTTTAAATTGATCAAATATCTTATCTTTTATTTTTATTTTCTTAATTTTTCTCCTATGTATTGTTGTCGGGAAATGTTTTCGTATGATATTGAAGAATAAATAAATAAAATCACGGTGTTTTACAAAGCGATTTAAAAAGCAATCATTCCCTTGTTACTCCATGAGGAAGAGTGCTTTTTTGCGAGCTTTTAACAAAACAGTGTATTTTAATAATAGTTATTGAAGAATCGCAAAAGCTAAACTCTCTATATTACCCCTACCAAGACGACTTATCCAAGTGCTTACAAATAGCATTCTACTGATTATTTGTATTATCAACAGGCTATAAGTCTATTTCCGAAGCCTGACAAGCTTACCCACATTCCTTTGCATCCCCACCAATTTAGCTCGCTTCACAGCAGACTTAGAGAATAGACTACTAAATAGCTGTTGATCCATAGTTTGCATCGTCTCCAAATCTAATGAAAGAAATTCAGGCGATGGATTGAACTGGGGGGTAGTGTGTGGCTGAGAAAATCTATTCCATGGACAGACTAGTTGACACACATCGCAACCATACACCCAGTTGCCAGTATCTATATTCTCGTCTTGCTCTCCTTTTTTTTCAATGGTTTGATAAGAAATACACTTAGTAGCATTCACCAGATGTGGTTGCTCGATAGCACCAGTGGGGCAAGCCTCTAAGCAGCGAGTGCAATTGCCACAAGATAAGTTGATAGGTGAATCATAATCCAGCTCTTGATTGATGATTAACTCACCCAAAAAGAAAAAAGACCCCTTGCCCGGAATTATCAACAATGTGTTCTTCCCAACAAAGCCTAACCCTGCTTTTGCAGCCCAATAACGTTCAAGAACAGGAGCTGAATCACAAAAAAACCGCCCCTCTGTAGTAGGAATAATTGTTTGAGTGTATGCAAGTAACTGCTTCAGTTTATCCTTCACTACAAAATGATAGTCCTTGCCGTAGGCATAGTAAGCAAAGCTTGGCAACTCGGGGTCTCGCTTTTCGTTTGGATAGTAATTCAATGCTACAGACACAATTGATTTTGCACCTGCCACAAGCAGTCGAGGGTCATCTCTCTTCTCAATATTACGTTCTAGATAAGACATGTCTCCCTGATAGTTCAAACGTATCCATTCACGCAAGTTTCCCTCTTCACCCGAAGATTCGGCGCAACATATTCCGCAGGCATCAAATCCCAAGGAGAGTGCATATTGCTTTATTTTATCGGATGCTGTCATAGAAAAGTTGTAAGAGGCAGGACGTAAGTGAAAAGCCCTTCGTAAATGTCGAGTTGTATGTGGTTTGTCTTCCATGTGTTACACAATACCTCATACCACATATATCACCCCAAACTTATACAATAATATTGAGACAGAGTAGCGTAATTCTTACAAATCTACATTTTAGTGTAAGGGAAGTTGAAAAGATATCGTATTTTTGCATTAATGAGACTTATAAGAAAAGCCAAACTGTGCGTTATTCACGTTTTTGAAACAATCATTTATTAATGTAAACTCCTCAACTTCAAAAACATCGAAAGCTTCACCTTTGACTTTTCTTATCATAGACACAGGATACAACAGTTAGATGGCAGACAATTAAAAAAATTAGCAAAAGCAACAAATGTCCGACACCACACTAAAGAAAAGAACTGTCACTGCTCTTTTTTGGAGTTTTCTCGACAAATTTGGTCAGAAAGTAATATTTCTGATTAGCAGTGTCTTTCTAATGCGCCTGTTAGATACGTCTGACTATGGTATAATGGGTTCACTACTTATTTTTGTTGCTTTCTCTTCACTATTAATCGATAGTGGATTTGGACGCGCACTGCTCAATCGCAAAGAGATAGGTGCTCTTGAATATAGCACAGTTTTCTATTTCAACCTTGCTATCAGCCTATTGCTTTATATAGCATTCTTCTTTTCAGCTCCGCTCATTGCGAAACTATTCAACGAGCCATTGCTCATACCTGTTTCGAGGGTGCTATTCCTTTCCCTTATATTTAATGGGTTTAGTTTGATTCAGATGATTATATTTATCAAAGCATCCGATTTCAAAACCCAAACCAAAGCCAATACTGCTGCACTCATCATCTCAACCATCATTGCTCTTGTTATGGCTTGGCAAGGATATGGTGTGTGGTCGTTGGTGGCACAAAATGTAATCTATGCATTTTTTAGAAGCCTATTCCTGTGGCTCTATTCTACTTGGCGCCCCCAAAAGCTATTCAGCTTATCGAAGCTAAAAGTGTTTTTTGCTTTCAGCAACAAGCTATTAGCATCGGGAGCAATAGGTGCTATTTTCAACAATATATACCCTAGCATTATTGCCATGTTTTATCCCATGCAGCAAGTTGGATACTACACACAAGCTTTCAAATATCAAGACACACCTTTTGTGGTTCTATCCGATACGTTTAGGTCTGTATCGATGCTCATTCTTTCAGAAATAAACGACCAAACTGAACGATTGCGCCGAGTGGTGTCAAAGCTGATCAAATCGATCTCTTTCTTATCATTCCCCATTGCATTGATACTTATACTCCTAGCCGAACCTTTGTTTGTGACTCTGTTTGGCGATAAATGGCTGCCCTCTGTACCCTACTTCCAAATTCTTTGTTTGGGTGGAGCAGTGTCGCCTTTTACTTTTATCCTCAACGAACTCTTTATTGCCAAAGAGCGAGCCGACTTCTTTTTAAGCGTAGAGATTGTAAAGCGCATTATTCTTATCGGGCTTATCGTCGCGTTTTTCAAACAAGGCATCACTGGATTGGCTGTGAGCTGGGTGGTATATATGTACATCACACTTATTATCTCACTGTTTCTATCAAAAAAGCTAATTGCTTACTCCATCTGGAATTTCATCAAAGATGCCACACCTTATGTTTCGCTCTCGTTCTTATCAGTAATGGCAGCTCACTTTGCATCTTCTCAAATATCAAATGGAGTTTTGCGTATGTTCACCGCTTTGGCAGTGATGGGAGTTGTTTACCTATCATTGTGTAGAATATCGAACTTGGAAATGACTATTGAGATTAAACAGTTTATTGGTTCAAAGAAAAACAAAAAGAAATGATTAAAACAATAAAATACAAATTCAACTCAAGTATAAGAGTTTTCTTATTCAATCGAAAAAAAAGGAAGAAAAGAAAGGAGATTCTTGCATATTACAAAAACAACCAACACCCAAATAGTGAGATAACAGCTGCTGTAGATTATTTAAAGCAGCATGCACTTTCTGATTTTTATGGTGCCTTTCAACACAAATATTGTGCAGACGATGTGGAAGTTTACACTGATATTGAAAACGGATTGAATTATATTGTTGAACAAAACAAACGCATGTATTTCAAAAGGTCGCACAACAAACGTACCGTACAACTCATCTACAACCAATTGATGATAGAGCAAGACCCCGAATCGACCCATTGCTATACCGATGATCAGTTTTTTGTGAACAAAGACACAATACTGGCCGATGTGGGTTGTGCTGAGGGATATTTCTCCTTTCAGCATATCGAGGAAATTAAAAAAGTCTATCTTTTCGAAAGTGACCCAGAGTGGATTGAAGCCCTTGAAGCAACATTCAAACCTTGGAATTGCAAAGTGCAAATTGTAAAAAAGTTTGTTTCTGATCAAACCACGCAAAAAGAAATATCTTTGGATGATTTTTTTGCAGAAAAAACACACAAACCCAACTTTTTTAAAATTGATGTAGAAGGCGCTGAACAGTCTGTGCTAAATGGAATGAAGGACTTGTTTAAAAAGCCCCCTCTGCAAATTGCATTGTGCACATACCACAATAAAGAAGATTTAGACACATTTACAAGCTTTTTTGAGAACCTACAATATCACGTTTCGCCCAATCCAGGCTTAATGATATACTCACACGACCTTGAAAACTTGCAAGCACCCTACTTCAGAACCGGATTGATAAAAGCTTCTAAGTATGACTGATACAAATGATAGAAATATATGTGTGCTGATTGTCTCCTACAATTTTGAACCATGGATTGACAAGTGCCTGCCATCGGTGTTTGCCTCAACCCTTCCTGTCACTGTAATGGTTATCGACAACAACTCAAGCGACAACACTGTTGCTATTATAAAACAACACTATCCACAAGTAATACTAATAGAAAACAGAGACAATCTTGGGTTTGGAAAAGCCAATAATGTGGGGCTAACTTATGCCTTACAGAATAAATTTGATTATGCATTCCTATTGAATCAAGATGCGTGGATTGAAAAAGATATGCTAGAAAAATTGATAATAGCCTCAGAAGCAAATCCAGACTTTGGGATTATCTCTCCCGTTCATCTTTCATCCGATGGGAAGTCGCTCGACCATGGTTTTATCGATTATTCAAAAAAGAAGACTATCGATGAGCTACCTCACACCCCCTCACAGCTAATAGAACTGCCCTTTGTGAATGCAGCCTTCTGGTTGCTACCTATAGAAACAGTAAAAAACATTGGAGGATTCAGTCCTCTCTTCTATCACTATGGCGAAGACAGGAACTACATTTTACGTACTACTTTTCACAACTACAAAACTGGTTATCTCTCCGATGCGTTTGCTACGCACGACAGACAAAACCGAAAGGTTTACAACAACCAATTCATAAAAGCTGAGTATGTCTATTTCTTGAGCGAACTAGCTAACATCAACTACAACCTCGCCAAGGCAATAGCCTATAGCGCATTAGCAGCACTAAAAAAGATGTTTACTGAAGGATATGCTGGAAGAGCCTACAATGCAGGTGCTTATTTTAAAATGGTTGGTTTATTATTGAGAAAAATACCTGCTAGCCAGGCAATGCGTAAGGAAACAAAAACAAAAGGAGCGCATTATCTATAGTTTTCAGTAGAAAAACAAGTCGCATCTACTACAACAAACAACCCGCTAAGCATGGCTCTTTCGTGTTCGGAGCATTTAAATAAATGCTCACCCCTCCATAAATCTATAAGATATAAACCCCTCACCTAAACTTTAACCCTTTAATCTTTTATTATTAAAATATTTTTACTTATTTTTGAGCTATAACATTTTGTTTTATCAAATGAGCAAACCGTATATTACCTTAAAAGATATTGCCAAGGCATTAAACATGTCAGCTTCCACTGTTTCGCGGGCAATGAATGACAATCCAGCTATTAGCCAGGAGACGAGAGAACTTGTGCAAGAGTTTGCACAAAAGCATAAATATAAGCCCAACGTATTGGCAATGCAACTTCGCACACAGCGCAACAATACCATTGGGGTGATTGTACCTAAATTGGTGCACTACTTTTTTTCTACTGTGTTAGCAGGCATTCAAGATGAAACAGAAAAATCGAACTACAATATACTTATCTGTCAGTCCGATGAGGATTACAACAAAGAGGTGAAAAGTGTAGAAACACTATTAGATGCCCGTGTGAGTGGGATATTGGTATCGCAATCTAAAACAACCGATAAGTATAACCATTTTCAAGATGCTATTGACAACAATGTTGACTTGGTATTCTTTGACCGTATTTGTACAGGCATCAACACTGACAAAGTGGTGGTTGATGATTATGATGGAGCTTTCAATGCAGTTGACTATATTGCATCGACAGGATGTAAGAGGATAGCTTTCTTAGGGTCTGACGCCAACATGCCTATCTCCAACAATAGACGAATGGGCTATGAGGATGCTCTCAGGAAAAACAAATTACCTATTGACAAATCCATTATTAAAGAGTGCGACACACGTATAATTGCTCAAACTATGGTTCCCGACATGCTCAAAGCTGAACAGCTACCCGACGCATTCTTCTGTATCAACGATGAAGTGGCTGCCTACTGTTTAAAACTAGTGAAAGATGCGGGGTTGCGTGTTCCAGAAGATGTCTCTATTTGTGGTTTCACCAATGGATATATTACCGAAGTGACTGACCCTACGCTTACAAGTGTAAACCAGCACGGATTTGAAATTGGTGCACAAGCAGCCCGATTGTTAATAGACCGGATTGAAGGTCGCGAGACAAAAAAAGGAGTTGTTAGCAAATTGATAAAGACAGAATTAGTACTAAGAAACTCTACTCGATAAGCTTTAATCACTTTATGCATTCGTTTGCACATAATCTTGGCTTGTTTTATCTGCACATTCTAAAAAACATACCTAAAGTGGTATATATTTGTGAAGTACTCTTATCACAATAGATAAATACACATTTAATTATCAGAAAAATATAGATAGAATGAAAAGAAAACAGATGTCATTTTGGGATGTTTGGAATATGAGTTTCGGATTTCTCGGAATTCAGTTTGGGTTTGCCCTGCAAAATGCAAACGCAAGTCGCATTCTTCAAACCTTTGGTGCCGACATGGAGCACCTCTCATGGTTTTGGTTGGCAGCACCACTCACAGGTATGATTATCCAACCCATTGTAGGGCATTACAGCGATAGAACTTGGACTAGGCTAGGACGCCGACGCCCTTATTTTCTTGTTGGTGCTATATTCACCTCCATTGCACTGGTGTTGATGCCCAACTCGGCAATGTTTGTATCCATTGCTCCCTCTATGTTTGTTGGAGCAGGAATGCTCATGATTATGGATGCATCTATCAACATCACCATGGAACCGTTTCGTGCCTTGGTGGCAGATTTACTTCCCTCCGAACAACGCACATTGGGTTTCTCCATGCAAACAGCATTAATTGGTATTGGTGCATTCTTGGGGTCATGGCTTCCATATGTATTGGCAGAGTGGTTTGGAATATCTAAAGTAGCTGCCGAAGGGCAAGTGCCCGACAATGTTATATTCTCTTTTTATGCAGGTGCAGTGGTTTTGTTGGCAACAATAATTTGGACAGTAGTAAAAACCAAAGAATATCCTGATGAGGTTATGGCTTCAGATGTTGCCAACATTGTAGATGTTGAACCAGAAGAGAAACAATCGTTCTTTACATCGATAGCTGAGGATATAAGGGAAATGCCCAAAACGATGAAACAGCTAGGATTGGTTCAGTTTTTCTCATGGTTTGCCTTATTCTCTATGTGGGTCTTCACCACACCTGCTGTTGCAGTACATGTATATGGTGCTGACATTCACGACACATCATCTCAACTATACCAAGATGCAGGAAACTGGGTAGGAATCATATTTGGGGTTTACAATGTGGTATCTGCTATCTACGCCTTTTTCTTCTTGCCTAAGTTGGCAGGATATTTTGGTAGAAAAAACATTCATGCCATCTCCTTGGCATTGGGAGGATTAAGCTTTATCTCTATTTTTTTTATCAAAACACCGACACTTCTGTTGCTCCCTATGCTAGGAATAGGTATTGCTTGGGGTAGCATTTTAGCTATGCCTTACGCCATATTAGCTGGCTCACTCCCTGCCAAGAAAATGGGTGTTTACATGGGATTGTTCAACTTCTTTATCACCCTTCCACAAATTGTGAATGGTGTGTTTGGCGGACCCATGGTAAAAAGACTTTTCAATTCGCAAGCTATTTATGCGTTGGTGTTGGCAGGCATATTAATGCTTGTGGCGGCAATGGTGGTTCGTTTTGTTGATGATAAGGATGATGTTTACACTCTTAAGAAAAGAGGGGTGTGAGGTGCGTAACACCCTCCGATAGTTCTTTTACCAAAGTGGCAACGTTGTACGACACGCATTATATAAATCGAGGATATTTAAATATCATAAATGCAAAACACTCCATCTATCTAAAAAAACTAACAGACAAATGAAAAAATTGCTATTTATTTTATTTGCGAGCTTTTTACTATTTGCTTGCAAAACAAATGACACAACAGAACACTTAGCAACAGTTGATGGCGAACATGCCGATTGGGTATATGATGCTACTATCTATGAGGTAAACGTGAGACAATATACAACAGAAGGCACATTTAGTGCATTTGAGCAACACATACCCCGCTTGCAAGAATTGGGTGTAGATATTCTTTGGTTTATGCCCCTACAAACTATTGGAGAGGTAGAACGCAAAGGCACATTGGGTAGCTATTATTCCATTCAAAATTACACAGAGATTAACAGTGAGTTTGGTACGTTGTCCGATTTTAAATCGGTGGTGGACAAAGCACATGCATCGGGCATGAAGGTTATTCTTGATTGGGTTGCCAATCACACTTCGCGCGATGCAATATGGTTAGCAAATAAGGATTGGTATGAAACTGATAGCCTTGACAATGTGGTTGCTCCCTACGATTGGAGCGATGTTGCCAAGTTAAACTACAACAATGATGATATGCGCAATGCTATGATGCAAAGCATGTTGTGGTGGGTGAACAAAGCTGATATTGATGGCTTCAGATGCGATGTGGCAAGTGAAGTGCCAACTGATTTCTGGGAACGTGTGACTGACTCTATCAAAACTGTAAAGCCACACGTATTTATGTTGGCAGAAGCAGAAGAGCCTGAGCTTAACAACAAAGCTTTTGATGCTTTCTATGCTTGGGATTTCCATCACAAAATGAATAGTGTAGCGCAAGGCAAAGAGAATGTTGACTCCTTGCGTAAATCGCTTAATAAAATGAACAGCAGCTTCGAAGATAGAGCAATACCAATGTACTTTACCTCCAATCATGACGAGAACTCTTGGAATGGAACTGAGTTTGAACGTATGGGCAATGCAGCGCCTACTTTTGCAGCACTCACCTATGTCTTGCCAGGAATACCCCTAATATACAATGGTCAGGAAGTTGGCTTCAATCGCCGTTTAGAGTTCTTCGAAAAAGATACTATCGATTGGGATACTGTCAGCAAGCATGCGCTTACAGACTTGTATGAAAAGCTCAACGCTCTCAAGAAATCAAATCCAGCTCTCTTCACACAAGAAAAAGGTGGGAAAATGGTGGAGATTGAAAATAACATGCCCGACAAGGTGTGGTCTTTTAAGCGTATAAAAGGAGACAACGAAGTTCATTGCCTATTCAACTTTACTGATGAAGATGTGGTTGTAGCTTTTGATGAAGCAATTGCTGGAAAGGACTTCAAAGAATTGAACAACGCTTTAGCTACCACTGATATGAAGAATATAGAGTTGAAAGCTTGGGAATATAAGTTGTTTTATAAGAACTAAGAGACTGGGAGTGATTAAGAATTAAATAGCTTCTAAGATAAACTAACCTGCATGACCGTTTCTTCTCAATAATTAGGAGCATCAACTTTTTATATGGTTGCAAATCAGTGCACCATCAGGTAATTGACCCTGAAAGGGGTCGAATGTGAATAGCTTCGCATGAAATGCGAGGTGTAAGAATCAATTGGGGATTAGAACCCTGAAGGTGTTCAATGTGGCATCTGATTGATAAGCAGCGCGATGGTTGAACCCTTTGAGGGTTCACTGCTACATAGATATTGTTACCACGGATTTTATCCGTGGCTATTCACATTAAACCACTTCGTGGCTGGGTGGGTTGATGGAAACACAATATGCTGATAGTGCAGGTTTTGCAATATCGAGCACTAGAAACTCTGTGTTTTACTAGAGACGAACCCTCTCGACTGCCTGTATTAAATTTACACCCCAACTAACCCCATAACTCCTCTTGGAGCCAGCTGTTAGATAGTTTGATTACAGTGGGTATTTTATAAGTTGGAAATAGGTAAAACACACGTTTTTGCAGGTGACCTGCTTCACTGCCCCTTTGATATTAAGGCAGCCTCCTTACTATCATCTGTGCTTTTTTTGAACAAAAACTTTAGAGAAACATACAAGCCTATAAAATACAAAGGAGCAGTAGTATAGTAAATATGCATGATTGTACTGCCGTGTATAATATCAAAAACTAAGGCTGTTGTTCCTTCAGTTACTTCTCTGAGAGATATTAGGTGATAGGCTATATATTCTACTGTAAAAAGAAGGATTATATATATAAGCCATGTAATAGTTACACCCCATAAATAGTTTATCCTGTTTTTCAAGTAATTGAATACAAAAATCATAATCATCCCCGACACACTCCAAGCTGTTAGTGCCCACCAATTGATATAAGGGGAGTTGAAAAAAGTTATGCTATACCTATATCCGTAAAAACCTACCCAAAGAAAAGATATAGTAATTGATGAGATAAATAGTGCCAACCATTTAGACCGTTTTTTGGTGTACTTCCACTTTAAAAACCAATATATGATGTATCCACCAATCATTCCGGTTGCAATATCATTAAATATACCTAATGATCTCTCCGACTGAAACAGGTTGAGTGTTTTGATGGAAATAGTGGTTTCAATAAAGGCAAAAGCAGACAAGATTAGCACTAACTTTAGCCATTTCCTTTTTGTGTTGACAGCACTAAGCACGGCATAAAACACCGCTCCTAGCCAAAGGTGTACAAATGACCATAGATCATAGTAAAACCATTTGTATTCAAAAATAACAGAATAAAGCCAAGCTGAATTGTCTCTTATGTTTAGAAAAAAAGCATTCATAATTTAAAATAAAGAACTAAACTATAGTAGTTTGCAGTTAATCTTATACAAGCAGCCCTATTGTGTTAAAAAACACTCACAAATAAAGACTGCATGATTTGATTTGCAAATTTACAAATATAAGTTCTTTATTTTACTGTAAAGTAAACTTTTTCTCTAAATGCGTCAAAAAACATTCAATATCCGTCATTTCATTTACCCAAATCACACCTGTTAGTGGAAAATGAAACAACACTTGAGACATTGACAATCAGAGTTTAAAAGACCTCAGAAAAAACTTGTTCTATTCTATTTAAACCTCTTTCCAAACTCCTCTATCAACTCCTCCTTATACTTAGGGTGCGCCAACTCAATCAACAACTTGGCTCTTTCTCGCAGCGTTTTGCCCCTCAAATGAGCAATGCCATATTCGGTAATGATATAATCAACATCGTTGCGCGAAGTTGTTACTGTGGCTCCTTGTGTTAAGAAAGGCACAATGCGCGATTTACTTCCACGCAATGCAGTAGAAGGAATAGCAATAATAGATTTACCTCCTTTTGACAGACGTGAGCCTTGCACATAATCTACTTGACCACCAGTGCCACTATATTGACGTGTGCCGATTGACTCTGAGTTAACCTGCCCCATCAAATCAACCTCGATACACGAATTGATAGAGACCATATTATCGTTTTGCCCTATTACATAGGGGTCATTTACATAATCTACAGAATGCATTTCGATGATTGGATTATTATCCAAAAAATCGTACACCCGCTTCGTACCCATTACAAAAGTGGCAATAATTTTGTTGGGGTGCAATGTTTTACTTTTTCCTGTGATAACACCTTCATTCACCAAATCGATAATTCCTTCTGTAAACAACTCAGTGTGGATACCTAAGTCTTTTCTATCTTTCAGCAATGATAATACTGCATTGGGCAGAGCACCTATGCCAAGTTGAAGCGTGTCGCCATCGTTAATAAGCGATGCACACAGTTTAGCTATTTCAATCTCTACCTCAGTTGCCTCATCAAAAGGTCTTTCAGAAAGCGGATAAGATGTCTCTATGATATAGTCTAAATCGGTTACGTGAATAAAATTATCGCCATCAATACAAGGCATCTGATCGTTGATTTCGGCTATTACAATTTTTGCCGATTCGGTGGCAGGTTTAGTATAGTCGCACGACACTCCAAATGAACAATATCCCTCTTCATCGGGTGGCGATAGTTGCACTACAGCCACATCCACAGGATATAGACCATCTGTGAAAAGTGAAGGAACTTGACGAAAGTAGGAAGGCAAAAATTCAACCAATCCAGCATCATAGGCTTTGTGCGATACTTTACAAACAAAAGAAGAGATGGGTTGCAAATGCCCTTTCATCTCTGGGCTCATATGCCAAGGTGTGCCTGATGTGAGCAGATGATAGATAGACACATTGGTAAAGCGGTCTTTATGTGCAGCCAATGCTTTGTTAAATACTTGTGGCGCGCCTACAGCGTGACCATAAACTAGGTTGTAATTATCTTCTATTGCATCCACAGCTTCATCTGCAGTGCAAATATGTGACTCGTAATATTTTTTCCACTCCATAAAACAAAATATTCAATTAATTGTGATTGTCCATTATATTATCAGGTGGTAAGTTTACAAAAGTAGAGAAATACTTTGTTACTCTTGTCTGGTTTTCGCACTTCTTAACAAAAGACTAGAAGATG